>DAOUBE010000173.1:0-19986 GCA_034432835.1 Dehalococcoidia bacterium
CTGGCAAAGGCTCAAGAACTGGCAGCGCTCCAACCGGGACCTCAACGACCGCCAGCTAGGGGTGGTGGACCTGGCCCTGTGGGACCTGGCGGGCCGGTATCTGGACCAGCCGGTGTACAAGCTGCTGGGAGGGTACCGGGATAAGATACCAGCCTACGCCAGTACCATGTGCGGCGATGAGCTGGAAGGGGGGCTGAACACCCCCGAGGCCTACGCCCAGTTCGCCCTCCAGTGTGTGAAGCGAGGCTACAAGGCCATCAAGCTGCACACCTGGATGCCCCCCATCCCCTGGGCGCCGGACCCCAAGATGGATGTGGCCGCCTGCAAGGCCGTGAGAGAGGCGGTGGGCCCGGGCATCAAGCTGATGCTGGACTGCTACCACTTCTACAACCGGGAAGAGGCTCTGTACATCGGGCGGGAATTGGAGAAGCTGGACTTCCACTGGTTTGAGGAGCCCATGGACGAGCACAACGTCGCCTCCTATGTGTGGCTCTCCCAGCAGCTCGATATACCCGTGGTGGGCCCGGAGGTGGCCGAGGGCAAGTTCCATACCCGCGCCGAGTGGATTGTGCGGGGGGCCTCAGACATCAGTCGCGGAGGGGTCATGGACATCGGAGGTATCACACCCATGATGAAGCTGGTGGGCCTGTGCGAGTCCTTCGGCGTCCGAATGGAGGTCCACAGCCCGGGGGCTGGGAACCTCCACGTACTGGCTGCCATGGGCATACCCGGCGAGTTCTATGAGCGGGGCTTACTGCATCCCTTCCTCGACTACGAACAGCCCGACCCCTGGCTCAACAAGATCATCGACCCCTTAGACCCGGATGGGAACGTCCCCGTGCCTCAGGGGCCTGGCCTGGGCTATGACATCAACTTCGACTACATCAAAGACAACGCCCTTTGAGTATTGACCACAGAGAGCGCAGAGACCGCGGAATGGAAGAGTTCTAAGTATATTTCATTGCAGCGCCCTCAACGGTCTCTGCGGTAAAAGATTTGGGAGGTGAGCTATGGCTGTCAAGAAGGCGCGCATCGGGTTTATAGGCGCGGGGTGGTGGGCCACCGCCAACCACATGCCAGAGCTAGCCAAGCGGCGGGATGTGGAGCTTGCCGCCGTGTGCCGCCTGGGCAAGGCGGAGCTCCAGAGGGTGAAGGAGGCCTTCGGCTTCCAGTATGCCACCGAGGACTACCACCGCATGCTGGAGGAGGTGGAACTGGACGGCGTGGTGGTGGCATCGCCCCATAGTTTGCACTACGAGCATGCCAGGGCCGCCTTGGAGCGCGGCCTGCACGTGATGGTAGAGAAGCCCATGTGTACCAAAGCGGAGCACGCCCGGGAGCTGGTGCGCATGGCCTCGGAGAGGAACCTGCACCTCCTTGTACCCTACGGCTGGCACTACAAGCCCTACATCCAGGAGGCCAAGCGCCTTATGGACTCCGGCGCCGTGGGCCAGATACAGTACGTCCTGAGCCACATGGCCTCGGCGGTGGGGGAGCTTCTGCGAGGGCAGCGCTTCATCGAGGGCGGGGTCATGTTCAGCCCCGAGTCTGCCACCTGGGCCGACCCCCGGGTAGCAGGAGGTGGGTACGGCCACGCCCAGCTCTCTCACTCCCTGGGCATGCTCTTCTGGCTGACCAACCTGGAGGTGGAGGAGGTGTACGCCCTCATGTCCGGCCCGGGCGCCCAGGTGGAGCTGTACGACGCCATGGCTGTCCGGTTCAAGGGCGGCGCCCTGGGTACGGTGTCGGGAGCCGGGACAGTTCCCCGCAACAAGGGCTTCCAGGTGGACCAGCGCATCTTCGGCAGCGACGCCGTCCTGATCCTGGACGTTGACCGTGCCCGGCTGGAGGTGCAGCGCCACAACGGCAAGCACTGGGCCATGGAGTTGGACCCCAAGGCCGGTGAATATACCTGCGAAGGGCCTCCCAACAACTTCGTTGACCTGATACTGGGGAAAACAGAGGTGAACTGGGCCCCCGGCTGGGCCGCCGCTCGCTCGGTGGAGCTGCTGGACGCTGCCTACCGCTCGGCGCGGTCAGGGCGCCCCGAGAAAGCTTGAAGCTCTACCACGGAGACCAGGGCTCGCCTTGCATAACACCATAACCAATCATGGGTGGAGGACGGACCCTGCCTCCGCGGGCTCTACAGTAAGTTTCTGAAAGGAGGTGGGTATGGCCTTGCGACCTATGCTGCTGGTGAGGTCTCCGCTGGAGGTGATGTCCACCCCCGGATTCTGGGAAGAGCTCCAAGATGCTGGCATCCAGGAGGTAGTGGTGGGGTGGCTGGAGCTGCTCCAGGAGGGGGCCGAGGACGGCGTGCCCTACCCCCTGGAGCACACCTATCGCCGGCGGGTCCTGGACTACTTCGGCGGACGCACGGTACGGTGTAAGGTGGTGGGGTCCTTCCGTCCCACCCGCGAGCTGTACTCGGACACGGCTATCCGGCCGCCAGACATGCCCGGGGGGATGGAGAAGAAGGCCCAGGCCCTGGCCAAGGCACTCCAGGAGGGCGCCGACCGCGGGTTCAAGATCTACGCCTTCAACACCGATACAGGCACCTGGCCGGAGGAGCTAGGAGAGCAGGGCTGCTTCAACAATCCCCACCGGCTCACCTACGTAGTGGCCAGGGCCAGAGACTACAAGCGGCACTACCCGGCCATGGCGGGCATAGTGCTGGATGGCCCCGATTACCGGTGGGAGATCAAACCAGAGCACCGGGACGACCTGTTCCTGCGCTTCTGCACCTGCCGGTACTGCCAGGAGGCGGCCGGGGCCATGGGCCTGGACCTGTTGAGCATCAAGGCCAGCCTGGACCAGGTCAGGGAGCGCCTCCACCGCTTAACGCCCCAGGCTGTGGTGAGCTTCCTCAAGACCCAGCGGGGCATCGCTGACGCCCTGGACTGGGTGTTCTCGGAGCCGGACATGCTGGACCTGTTGCGCTTCCGCATGGCTACTGTGGAGCAGCACCTGAAGGGCGTGTACCAGCGCATCAAGGCCCACATGCCCGACTTCCAGGTGGGCGTGGGTTCTCGTACCCCAGCCCTGACACCCCTCACTGGCCACAACCTGCGCCGAACCCGCGAGTACTCGGACTTCCAGCTACCCAAGCTGTACCTGTGGATGGGCGGCGTGGCCGGATTCCGGGGGACGGTGTACAACTACGTGCGAACGCTCATGGACTGGAACCCAGGGCTGACCGAGGAGCTGTGCGTGCGCCTGGTGGAGCACCTCTTCGGGGTGAAGCTGCCTTCGGACTACCCGCCCCAAGACTACTCTAAGGAGGCCACCGACCGGTTCTTCAGTGAGACGGTGGCGGGGGAGATACAGAAGATGCTGTACCTGACCGGGGGCCCGGAGAAGCTGTCGCCGTGGGTAGGACAGGAGCACTTCGGCAGCTTGTGGGTGACCCCCGGTGAGCTGCGGAGGCTTCTGGAGGTCATGGCCGAGCAGGGGCTGACCCGCTACACCTACTTCGTCTATCACGAGATGACCGACGAGGTGTGGAACATGGTCAAAGAGTTCGCCACCCGGTGACATTGCCGTACCTTATTGGGGCCTTTGAAAGGTTGAATATGAGGATACACTGCTAACCAATCCAGTAGTTTTGGCCTGGCACAGGTAGGCCCCAGAGGAGGTGCTGACGGCCTTGAGAGAAGTTCCCGAAGCGTGGTTCATCATCAGGAAGTGTGGGAGACCGTGGCCTTTGGACCTGGACGGACGCTCTACCCAACACCAAATCCGGGAGATGGAGAGGGCGCCGGCGGGAGGGAAGAAGCCATGGACCGGGCCCAAGGTCTGCGGAGGTCTTGGGCTAAGGGGAATTGCTCTCTTTAGAATCTGTGAGCTTGCTATAGATGATGCAGGCTCTTCAGTGTAAACTCTTATAGTAATAGCACTATGAAGGCAGTCTGAGGACAGACCTCGGGAGGCATGTCCCTATGACCATGCGCCAGGTAGAGTTCAGGTACAACCCCAGAGAGATAGACAAAAAGTGGCAGGAGCGCTGGGAGCGGGACCAGATTTACAAGGTCCGCGACGACGACCCCCGGCCCAAGTGGTACGAGATGACCATGTACCCGTACCCGTCGGGGAACTTGCACATAGGCCACTGGTTCACCATGGCCCCCTCGGACTGCCACGCCCGCTTCCGCCGGATGCAGGGGTACAACGTGCTGCACCCCATGGGCTTCGATGCCTTTGGCCTGCCGGCGGAGAACGCCGCTATCAAGCGGGGCATCCACCCGGAGAAGTGGACCATGGACAACATCCAGAACATGCGACGCCAGCTCCGCTCCATGGGCCCTATCTACGACTGGAGCCGGGAGATAATGTCCTGCGACCCCAACTACTACAAGTGGAACCAGTGGTTCTTCCTTAAGCTCTACCAAAAGGGGCTGGCCTACCGGGCCATGGCCCCCGTGGTCTGGTGCCCTTCGTGCCAGACGGTTCTAGCCAACGAGCAGGTCATCAACGGCCTTTGCGAGCGCTGCGACACTCCGGTGACCCGCCGCGATCTGGAGCAGTGGTTCTTCCGCATCACCGCCTACGCCGAGGAGCTGCTGGACTTCAGCGGCCTGGTGGACTGGCCCGAGAAAATCATCACTATGCAGCGTAACTGGATAGGGCGCAGCGAAGGTGTGGAGATCAGCTTCGACATATCCCATTACGGGCTGCCTGAGAAGGAGGTCCGCACCTTCACCACCCGCATCGACACCATCTTCGGCGTAACCTTCATGGTCCTGGCGCCGGAGCACCCCCTGGTGCCCAAACTGACCACCCCGGACCATAAGGCAGAGGTGGAGGCCTATGTGGAGCAGGCCCGGAGGGAGACGGAGGTGGAGCGCCTGTCCACCGAGCGGGAGAAGACAGGGGTGTTCATCGGCGCCTATGCCGTCAACCGGCTGAACGGCGAGCGCGTGCCCATCTTCATCGCCGATTACGTGCTGCTGAGCTACGGGACGGGCGCTGTCATGGCCGTGCCCGCCCACGACCAGCGAGACTTTGACTTCGCCAAGAAGTACGGTCTGCCTATCAAGGTGGTCATCGCGCCGCCTGGCTGGAACGGCCAGGAGCTGCCCCAGGCCTACGTGGCAGAGGGCACCATGGTGAACTCTGGTCAGTTCAACGGGCTGCCCAGCACCCAGGGCAAGGAGGCCATCGCCGACTATGTGGAGAAGAAGGGCTGGGGCAAGCGCACCGTCTCCTACCGCATGCGGGACTGGCTGTTCTCGCGCCAGCGCTACTGGGGCACACCCATACCCATCATCTACTGCGAAGGCTGTGGCACGGTCCCGGTGCCCGAGAAGGACTTGCCTGTGCTGCTCCCTCCCGACGTGGAGTTCAGGCCTACGGGCGAGTCGCCCCTGGCGCGCCACCAGGGTTTCCTCAACACCACCTGCCCCCAGTGTGGTGGCAAGGGCCGGCGTGAGACGGACACCATGGACGGCTTCGTGGACTCCTGCTGGTACGAGCTGCGCTACGTCAGCCCTCACTACCACAAAGGGCCCTTTGACTCCGAGCTGGTGAAGAAGTGGTGCCCCGTGGACCAGTACACAGGCGGTGCTGAGCACGCCGTGATGCACCTGCTCTACGCCCGCTTTTTCACCAAGGCCTTGAGGGACCTGGGCCTAATCGACTTCGGTGAGCCCTTCCTGCGCCTGTTCAACCAGGGCACCATCATCGCCTCGGGCGCCAAAATGAGCAAGTCCAGGGGTAATGTGGTGGCCCCAGACCCCTACGTGGAAGAGCTGGGGGCCGACGTGGTGCGCACCTACCTCATGTTCCTGGGCCCCTGGGAGCAGGGGGGCGAGTGGAGCGACGCCGGCATCAACGGGGTGGCCCGCTGGCTGAACCGGGTCTGGGACCTGGGCACCAGGAACGTTGCTGAGCTGGATAAGGCCAGCCCACAGGAAAGCTCTATCCTGGCCACCAAGCGGGCGCTACACCGGACCATCAAGAAGGTCTATAACGACCTGGACCGGTTCAAGTTCAACACCGCCATCGCCGCCATGATGGAGTTCTCCAACCACTTGAACCGCGCCTGGAGCGAGGGCAGCCTAGACGCGGCCACGTGGCGGGAGTGCGTGGAGAAGCTTCTGCTGATGCTGGCACCCTTCGCCCCTCACCTGGCGGAGGAGCTGTGGGAGCGGACGGGCCACCCCTATAGCATTCACAATCAGCGCTTCCCTTCCTGGGACGAGACCCTGGCCGCCGAGGAGGTCATCACCCTGGTGGTGCAGGTGGACGGCAAGGTGCGGGACAAGATCGAGGTGCCTGTAACCATAAGCGAGGACGAGGCCAAGCGCCTAGCCATGGAGAGCCCCAGGGTGAAGACCCACCTGAACGGCAAGCAGGTGGCGCGGCTGGTGTACGTGCCTGGCCGGCTGGTGAACGTGGTGACGAGGTAGGGCGCTTCGGCCCCATCCTTACACCGGTTCTTTTTGGGGATGCCGTAAATGGAGGCGAAGGGCCTGGTGAGATGGGGGTCCCACCTCACTAGGCCCTCTGGTGGCTGCGCTCCCTCAGCGTTACACTACATCCCCCTGGCAGGCTACACCCTTTCATTGAAAACCCGCTGCGTACTCAGACCCCCACCAGAGGTGGTCCCTCCGTCACTCTTTTGGAGGGCGCCAGCGCAGGTTGGGCTGGCGGGCTGCCCGGGCCTCGTCCAGGCGGGATACGGGCGTAGTGTGGGGTGCCCCCTTCACCAGCTCCGGGTTTTCTCTGGACTCCCGGTCTATGGCCCGCATAGCCTCGATGAAGGCGTCCAGGGTCTCCTTGCTCTCTGTCTCCGTAGGCTCGATCATCAGGGCCTCGTCCACGATGAGGGGGAAGTACATGGTGGGGGCATGGAAGCCGTAGTCCAGCAGCCGCTTGGCGATATCCAAGCCACGAACGCCCCGGGCCTTCTGGTTCCTGGCCGAGAACACCACCTCGTGCATGCAGGTGCGCTGGTAGGGCAGGTGGTACAGGTCCTTGAGGGCGTGGAGCAGGTAGTTGGCGTTGAGCACGGCGTTGGCGCTGATCTCTTTCAGCCCCTGGGCGCCGTGGATTCGTATGTAAGTATAGGCCCGCACCAGTACACCGAAGTTGCCGTGGAAGCCGCCCATCTTGCCAATGGACTGGCTCGGCCGGCCCAGCCGGTACACCTCCCTCCCGTTCTCCCGCACCAGCTCCACCACCGGTGCAGGGAGGAAGGGCAGCAGCTTGTCGTTGACGCAGACGGGGCCAGCCCCTGGGCCACCACCGCCGTGGGGGGTACTGAAGGTCTTGTGTAAGTTCAGGTGGCACACATCGAAGCCCAGGTGGCCCAGCTTAGCGCGGCCCAGAAGGGCGTTCATGTTGGCGCCGTCGCCGTACACCAGGCCGCCGGCCCGGTGCACGATGTCGCACACCTCCAGGATGTTCTTATCGAAGATGCCCAGGGTGTTGGGCAGGGTGAGCATGATGCCCGCCAATTCATCACTGGCCGCCTCCCGCAGGGCCTTCAGGTCCATGTTGCCCTGGGAGTCGGTGGGGACGGAGAGCACCTGGAAGCCGGCCATGGCCGCCGAGGCCGGGTTGGTGCCGTGGGCGTTGTCGGGGATGACCACCTTGGTGCGGCGGGTATCCTCGCGGCTCAGGTGGTAGGCGCGCACCATGAGCATCCCAGCCAGCTCCCCATGGGCACCGGCCAGGGTGGCCAAGCTGGTGCCGGCCATACCTGTGACCTCAGCCAGGTAACGCTGGAGATGGTACAGCAGTTTTAGGGCCCCCTGAACAGTGGCGTCGGGCTGCCGGGGGTGGATGAGGGCGAAGCCCGGCAGGGAGGCCATCTCGTCGTTGACCTTGGGGTTGTACTTCATGGTGCAGCTACCCAGGGGGTAGAAGTTGGTGTCTATGGAGAAGTTGAGCTGGCTGAGGCGAGTGAAGTGCCTCACCACCTCCGGCTCCGACACCTCGGGTAGCTGGAGGTCGTCGCGCAGCAGGACCTCGTCGGGCAAGGGCTGGGCAGGCACGTCCAGGTCAGGCAGAGTGAACCCTCGCCGGCCGGGGACGCTGCGCTCCATAATCAGCGGCTCACGCCGGTCTTTCCTATCCATCATTTGTTACTCCAAAGGTCCTTTCACCGCGGAGACCGAAGAGCACGCGGAGAAGAATTACCGATAGAGTCCCAAGCCGTCTTCCGCTCGGTGATACCTCTCTCGCAAAACACACTACCAGCCCTGCTCTCCCCACCCCTCAACAGACTCCCAGGAAGTAATCTCAACCCCAACTCCTCCGCGCCCTCTGCGGTGAGGGCTAGATAGCTTTCAGTACCGAGACCAGGCGCTCGATCTCTTCACGGGTGTTCATCTCGGTGACGCACAGCAGCATACTGTTAGGCACCAGGTCACTCACATCCAGTCCGCCGATGATGTTCTCCTCTAGGAGACGTTGGTTGATGAGAGAGGGGGACGCTGGGCAACGAACCACAAACTCCTGGAAGAAGGTGCCTTGGATGGGCAGAGAGTATCCCCGAATCTTGCTGATAAGAGATGCGGCGTAGTGGGCCTTGTGATAGCACTGCTCCGCCACCTGGTGGAGGCCCCTGGGCCCCATCACCGACAGGTATATGGTAACTCCCAGGGCCATAAGGGACTGGCTGGTACAGATGTTGCTGGTGGCCCGCTCCCGACGGATGTGCTGCTCTCGGGTCTGTAGTGTCAGCACGAAGGCCTCGCGGCCGTCGTGGTCCACGGTCTTGCCCACGATGCGTCCAGGCATCTGGCGAAGGAAGGTCTCTTTGGCTGTGAACAGGCCCACGTAGGGTCCACCAAAGCTCACGGGCAGGCCCAGGGGCTGGCCTTCGGCAGTGGCGACGTCGGCACCATACGCCCCGGGGGGCTTGAAGAGGGCGCACGCCACGGGGTCTGTGGAGACCACCAGAAGAGCGCCGGCGCCGTGGGTGGCCTGGGCCAGGGAAGCCAGGTCCTCCAGGTAGCCGAAGAAGTTGGGGCTCTGGGCCACTAAGCACGCGGTATCGGTGGGGAGCTGCACCCGGCCCGGCGACAGGGAGACAATGTCGATGCCTTGGGAGCGGGTGTAGGTCTCCAGAACCTCCCGGTAGGTGGGCGAAAGAGTATCCAGAGCAGCCACGCGGCCCCGGCCGGTGACACGGCAGGCCATGAGCGCCCCCTCGGCCAGGGCGGTAGCGCCATCGTACATGCCAGCGTTGGCTACCTCCATGCCCAGGAGCTGGCACACCAGGGACTGGAACTCGTAGGTGGCCTGAAGGGTGCCCTGGCTGACCTCCGGCTGGTAGGGGGTGTAGGAGGTCAGGAACTCGCCCCTGGTAACCAGGGGACGGATGATGCTGGGGATGTAGTGGTTATAGGCCCCGGCGCCCAGGAAACAGGCGTAGCGGGCCAGATCTTGGTTGGCGGCGGCCAGAGAGGCCAGCTCCCTACGTACCTCCAGCTCCGACATGGGAGGGGGCAGGTCCAGAGAGGGGTTACGGTGGCTGGCGGGGATGTCGGCGAAGAGCTGGTCCACGGAGGCCACCCCCACCGCCTTGAGCATCTGGGCCCGCTCTTCGGACGTGTTGGGTATGTAATGGGACTGGTAAGAATTCTCCGTCATATAGTCACTCAGTTGGATAGATAGTTTGTCGAGGGCTGAAGCGCCCGGCTCGAATCTGGAAGCCGGGGGCCTCCGGCCCGTGCCATAGCTGTTCCCGTCATCAGTGGCCACTGCTCTGGAGGTGGGCTTCGTACTCCTGGGCCGAGAGCAGCTTGTCCAGCTCCCTGGGGTCGGATAGGCGCACACGGAGCATCCAGCCCCGGCCGTAGGGGTCCTGGTTCACCAGTTCTGGCTTGTCCTGAAGCTGGCCGTTGACCTCGGTGACCTCACCGCTGACGGGAGAGTACAGATCGGACACGGCCTTTACCGACTCGATCTCCCCCAGCTTCTTGAACTGCTGTAGCTTCGCTCCTATAGCCGGCAACTGGACGAACACCACGTCGCCAAGCTGCTCCTGGGCGTAGTGGGTGATGCCTACCAGACCCTGGGAACCCTCCTCCACCTTCACCCACTCGTGCTCTTTGGTGTATTTGCGGTCGTTGGGAATCATTAGCTCCTCTTCCTGGAGTAAAAAGGTAGGGGAACAACCTCGGCGTCTATGGCCCTGCCAGGGCGAACTTCGACCGATAGGCGGGTGCCCGGCGAGCTGTAGTCCACGGAAACATAGCCCAGGCCAATACTCCTGTCAAGGGTAGGGGAGAAAGTACCGCTGGTCACATGCCCCACCTGGCGGCCGTCGGCGTGGATGGGGTAGCCGTGGCGGGCGATGCCCTGGCCCAGCAGGAAGAAGCCCACAAGAGAGCGCTCCAGCCCCTGCTCCTTCTGGCGGCGCAGGGCCTCGGCACCCACGAAGTCCTTGTCCAACTGTACCCAGCGGTCCAGGCGGGCCTCCAGGGGTGTGGTGGTGGGATCGATGTCGTTGCCGTGGAGCATCAGGCCGGCCTCTAGACGCAGCACGTCCCGGGCCCCCAGGCCGCAGGGGGTGGCCCCCTTGTCCATGAAGCTCTCCCAGAGGGAAGTCGCCCGCTCCGATGGGAGAATCACCTCGAAGCCGTCCTCGCCGGTGTAGCCGGTGCGGCCCACCAGCGCCTTCCCTGGGGGCAGCGTCGCCTCCATCCAGGCGAAGGGGCGCAGGGTGGAGGGCTTCTCCGGGGCCAGGGAGTCCATGGCGGAGGGAGTGGCCGGGCCCTGGAAGGCGATCATGGCCGTGGCCTCCGTCTCGTCGTCAATGTCCACGTTGGGGAAGCGGGCCTCCACCCAGTGGCGGAGCCAGGGAAGGACATGCCGGCGGTTGGCGGCGTTGCACACCAGCAGGTACTCGCTCTGGGCCAGGCGGTAGTAGATGACGTCGTCAATGATGCCGCCGTTCTCGTTGCATATGAACGAATAGCGGGCGCGGCCAGGTTGAAGGCTGGCGACGCCGTTGGTCGCCACCCACTCCAGTAGCTCCGTGGCCTGGGAGCCCCGAATGCGCAGACGTCCCATGTGGGAGACGTCGAAGATGCCGCAACTGGTGCGGCCAGCCCGGGCCTCGGCTAGGATGCTGGTGTACTGGACCGGCATCTCCCAGCCTGCAAAGGGGACCATGCGAGCGTGGAGGGACACGTGGGTGTCAAAGAGGGCGGTATGCTTGAGGGTTTGTGTCAATTAACGCCTCCTGTGGACTGGGTTCATGGTATCCAGCTAGCTTGAGCTTTGTCAAGGAGGGGGGCGGTATAGCATTCCTGCGCTCATTTGCGCTAAAGTTTATGATGAGATGAAGAAACGCTACTTCACCCTACAAGAAGCCAACTCGCTGCTGCCGTGGCTGGACTCGGTGCTCCGGGAGGCCTCGTCGGTGCGGGAGGAGCTGGCCGCAGCGGAGCAGGCCCTGGACGACGTGCTGAGAAGGACTCGCAGCAACGGCCAGAGCAGTCTGGAGAAGGAGATTGTGCAGGGCAAGCAGCGGGTGGAGAGCCTCACCCAACATCTCAGGGCACTGGTGGCCCAGATCACCAATAAAGGGATCATCGTCCGGGACCTAGACAGGGGGCTGGTGGACTTTCCGTCGCTGAGGGAGGGCCGGGAGGTGTACCTGTGCTGGCTGTGGGGCGAGGAGGAGGTCGCCTTCTGGCACGAGGTTGACGCCGGGTTCGCCGGACGGCAGCCGCTGTGAGCAGTGGAGTGGGACAAGAGCCTCGCGGTGCTACATCCCCCTGGTGAGAGTAACTACCAAGAGGGTCTAATACACAGAAGACACTTTCCTACGGGGTAGGGATTGTAAAATGGCTGTAACCATCGACCATGCCCAGCCACCTTCAGGCAAGGTCAGGGCCTTACATAGGGCAGAGGCCCTGGTGAAAGAGCTGGCCCGGGAGTTGGGGTTCGACCTGGTAGGGATAGCCAGTGCACAAGCCTTTGTGCGAGACCGCCAGGCGGCCCTTGAGCGGGTGCGCCAGGGCCTCATGGACGGCCTGCCCTGGTACAGCCAGTCCCGCGTGCTCCGAGGTACCGACCCTCAGGCCCTCCTTCCGGGTGCCCGCTCCATCATATCCGTGGCCATGAGTTACCACGTGCCGGAGGAGGGCCAGACGAACGGGCCCAGGGGCAGGGTGGCACGTTACGCCTGGGGCGATGACTACCACAAGGTTATGAAGAAAAAGCTCAAGGCCCTGGCCGAGGGGCTGTCCCAGCGGCTGGGGAGGCCCGTCCAAGCCCGGTGGTACGTGGACGACGGCCCTATGCTGGACCGGGCGGTGGCGGAGCGGGCGGGCATCGGCTGGTTCGGCAAGAACACGTGCATACTGACGCCCACCCACGGCTCCTGGGTCTTCCTGGGGCAGCTTATCACCGATCTGGAACTGGAGCCAGACCAGCCCCTGAAGAAGACCTGCGGCCAGTGCGTCCGCTGCATGGATGCCTGCCCCACGGGGGCCATCGTGGCACCCTACGTGATAGACAACCGGCGCTGTATCTCCTACCTGACCATAGAGAACAGAGGACCCATCCCACGGGAGCTTAGGCCCCTTATAGGCGACTGGGTCTTTGGCTGCGACATCTGCCAGGATGTGTGCCCAGTCAACCGCAAGGCCACGGCTTCCCAGGAACCGGCCTTCCGCCGGCGCGGCCTCTCCACCCTGGAGCTGACCTCCCTGCTCGCCATGACCCAAGAAGAGTTCCGGGAGCGCTTCCAGGGCAGTCCCATCAAGCGGGCCAAGCTGGAGGGCCTTAAGCGCAACGCCTGCGTGGTGCTGGGCAACCTGGGCGAAGTTTCGGCGGTGCCGGCCCTGGCCCGCGCCCTGCGGGAGGAGGCCCCGTTGGTGCGTGGGCACGCCGCCTGGGCCCTGGGCAGGATAGGGGGCGGACCGGCGGAGGCGGCCCTGGTGGAGGCCCTGGGCCGAGAGTCGGACCCGCAGGTGGTGGAGGAGATCCAGGCAGCCCTGGCCGAGGTTCGCCACGGTAGGCAGTGAGGGGTGGCTGGGCGCATCTTTCTGGCCAACGTTGGCGCCAACACCCAGCAACGGGTCAAGAGTCCGGTGTTCGACGACGGCACCTTTGAGCTGCTACCCATACCAGAGCGAAGGGACTTCCCCGCCTCGGCCCCGGTGGTGCGCTATGGGGACCTTCAGTCCTTCAACAACCCCGGAGAGAATCTGCGGCCCTTTGTCCCCAAGAGTCTTTGGCGCTGGCCCTGCCACGCCGACCCTGAGTTCCTCACTCCCACCTATGGCGATGACTGTGATACCTCGCCCCGGGCCTACGGGCTGCGCTGTGTGGAGCCGGGCGACTACATCTTTTTTCTGGCCCGTCTTGTGGGCTGGAGAGACGGAGGGTTTACCTCGGAAGCCGGGTTCTACCTGGTGGGGTTCCTGGAGGTGGAGGAGGTGCTGCCCTCGGTGAGAGCCAGGCCGCCGAAGGAGGTGCTGGGGCGATTGGGTGCCAACGCCCACGTTCGCCGTGCCCTAGCCGATCCCTCATTTTACAACGGCTTCTGGGTCTTCCGCGGGTCCCGGCGCTCCCGCCGGTTCCGGCACGCCGTGCCCGTGTCCCCGCAGGGGGCCCGCCGGCTGTTCACCGCCGCCGACGGCTCTCCCTGGCGGTGGGACGACGGCAGGACGCCCCTTCAGGTCATTGGCTCCTACACCCGGAGCTGCCGCTGCATCATAGACCCGTCCCGTCCCGAAGGCGCCGAGAGGTGGACATCGCTGTGGGAGATGGTGTCACAGTACGACGGGCTATCCGTTCCCATGGGCAACCGGTCGGAAGGTTGAACTCCAGGGAGGGCCGTTCTGAGGCTGGCCGAGAGCGTGTCTGTGGCTCCCCTCAGGCCGCTGCTACGTCCCGCTTCTTGAAGAGGTAGAAGGCCAGGCCAAGGAAGACCAGGGCGTACCCCAGCAAGACGCCCGCCGCCCTGAAGAAGCCCGGAGGCTCGTCCAGCAGGATCAGGTTCAGGCCAACCAGAGGGACCTCCCCAGCCCCTAGGGTGTTCATGGTCATGATGGCGGTCACGTTATACCCTATGGTGTACTGGCGAAGGGTCTCGCCCCACCCGGAGACGGCGCCCAGGATGCCCACCACGATGGCCTCCAGGAAGATGTAGCCGATGCCGACGCCGGTGGCTGCTGCAGAGCTACGGGTGGCCACAGCCACCAGGGACGCCATGAGCATGGGCAGGGTCATGACGAACCAGGTCCGGCCGAAGGCGGCCAGCACGCGCCCTGCAAAACCCCAGTCCAGAAAGCTCCAGTCTATTCCCCCGGCCACCAAGCTGCTGGTGATGATGGTGTATAGTACCGACGCCACGAACAGAAGCACCAGGGTCACCAGGGCCAGAAGGAGTAGCAACAGGAGCTTGGCGGCCAGGTAAGGGACCCGGCCAGGACCGCGGATGAGGTTGGTGCGCACGGTGCCCCAGGCGTACTCGGCCCCCACCACAGAGGCGGCCAGGACCACCAGCAGCAGCCCTCCCACCGACTGTCCCACACTAAAGGCGCTGGCCAGGGCGTTGGGGAAGGTGAGGATGCGCCTCAGCTCGGCGGCCTGACTCTGACGGTTCTGGCGTTGCGCCTCCTCCATCCTCTCCCGGAGCTGCCGCCGCTGCTCCTCGGACAGGTTGGGGGGCAAGTCCGCCTCCGCCGGGGATTCTGGCGCGCCTAACACTGTCGCCTGGTGGGCAGCGTAAATACTGAAGTGGATGATGGTCAGCAGGGCCAGAATGATGCCCAGGAGTACCCATGGCATCCACCGCTTCCGGAGCTTGAAGACCTCCACCGCCAGCAGGCCTGCCATCTACGCGCCACTCTCCACTACCTGCTCTTCTTCCTGGGTAACCTCTTGGAAAAAGCTCTCCAAGGTATCTTCTAGGAAACCTAATTCCGAGGCGTAGATCCCCTGCTGGGCCAGGAGGGCGTTGACATCCCTGGGCCCCTTGTTGTCCACGACCCATACCGCCAGGAGGCCATTCTCCACATCGACCCGGGAGACCCACTCCACCCGCCTGAGAAGGGTCAAGGCCTCCTCCACCTCGGCGACCCGGACTTGGACCACGCGGCCATGGCGCAGAAGCTCGTCCATGCGGCCCTGGGCCAGGACCTTGCCCCGCTTGATAATGGCCACCCTGGTGCACACCTGCTCCACCTCGTGCAACAGGTGGCTGGACAGGAACACGGCCTTCCCTTGCCTACCCAGCTCACGGATAAGGTTGCGCACCTCCAGCATCCCACTGGGGTCCATGCCGTTGGTGGGCTCATCAAGGATGACCAGCTCGGGGTCGGTGAGGAGGGCCGCAGCCAGAGAGAGGCGTTGTCTCATCCCCAGGGAGTAAGTCCTCACCTTGGAGCCAGCCCGCTCTTTCAATCCCACCAGCTCTATCAGCTCTTCCATGCGGCCTGGGGGCACGCCGCCCGAGAGGCGGGCCAATACCTCCAGGTTGTCTCTGCCGGACATGTAGGGGTAGAGGGGCGCATTCTCCAGCAGAGCCCCTACCCTGCGGAAGGTGTCGCGGCCGCAGAGGCCAAGTTCCCGGCCGAAGAGCTCCACCCGGCCCTGGTCCGGGGCGATAAGGCCCAGGACCATGCCGATGGTGGTGGTCTTGCCCGAGCCGTTGGGCCCTAGGAAGCCCAGGACTTCGCCGCGGTAAAGCTCCAGGTCCAGGTTGCTCACGGCCTGCACGCTGCCGTAGCTCTTGCTCAGGCCAACGACCTTCAGTACAGGTGCAGGGTTTTCTTTCACCCTCTACTGTGACCCTTGCGGAATTGAATCTAGCACTGGAACCATGGTACCCCCGATTATTCCCGCACGCAAGTCACCCACCAGGCCGGGCCTGTTGGCTTGCCTTGGTACGCCGCTGAGGGTGCCGCTGGCCAAAGGGGCCGGCGACATTGCGCCCCGTCAAGGAGTGCCGGGTACTAAGCTCCTGGAGGAGGGAAAAGCCGGAGGCGGCACCGGCCCCCTGTAACTCCCTTCCCAAGGAGACAGGGAGGCGTGGCAGCACTCAATACGAGCCAAGAAGACAAGAGACCATCGGAGTTCGAGGCTACCGCCGCAGGGAGAGAGGGGCTGTGACCTGCACCCTGGCCTAGGCCCTACCTCACCTGGAACCCGTGGATGAAGGCGAACTCCTGCCAGCCCTTGACGGCAACCCTCACCACGTAGCGCCCGGGCACCGCCAGGTGTCCAGCGTTGGTGTGCTGGTCCCACTGCCATTCACGGGACTGGCCGGGCCCCAGGGTCTGCCCACCCCGGATGGCCGGGAAAGCGTACACCTGCTCCCACTGACCTTCCCCGGTTCAACGTAGATCGCCACTGGGGCATCGTCCACCATCTCCAGGGGCGCCGTCCCTACGTTGGTGGCGTGGATGGTGGCCCGCTGGTTCAAGAGGAAGGAGACCTCCTGCTCACCACTCACCTGAAGCGGCAGGGCCGGCGAAGCCAGGTACCGAGCAGCGGCGCTCTCACTGACGATTCTGCCCACCTCCTCAAGACCCTCCTCACCCCGCGCCAAGGCACTTCCCAGAGCGGCCAGGTCTTCCTGGAGGGCGTTCACGAAGCCCTCTAAGGCCTGCCGCTGAGACTCACCCTCGCTATGCAGTGTGATCGCGTTCAGGTGCTGGTGGTACCTGTCCAGGAACTCCCCCAGGGCATTGGTAGCGTCGTTGTTGCCCCGCAGCTCTGTATAAACGAGCAGGTCATCCTGGGCAGCTTTGGCCAGCCCTCTCAGATGCTCCACCTGGGAGGCCACCCCATCCCCGATGGTGGTGGACGTGGAGCGGGGACTGGAGGCCATGCCTTCGAAGCGCTGGCCCATGTTTGCTAGGGCCTGTCCCGCAGCCTTGGCCGCACGAGGGTCCACCGAGGATGCCCGGATGCCCCAGAAGCTGGCCCCTACGGCCGCAACAAGCAATATGCTGAGAAGGGCAACCAGCAGTTGTGGGCGCACGCCCGTATCACAAGCCTCGCATATGCAGTAGCATTAATTAGAGGATATATCGCATGTTTGTAACATGCATCGTATCGAGGGCCTGGCATTTTGCGGGAAGTGCTACTGTTGGAGGCCGCTCAGCGTAGGAGCCTTGGTGGTGGTCCAGGGCTTCTCACTGCCGACCTAGTGAGTGTTCAGGCCGCTGAAGAAGGAGCGGGCCGCGACCTTCGGGGAGTGACATAAGGGTACGTAGCGACGGCGGCGCGGGGCCTCAGACGAATTCCCGCAGCAGGTCCGGCTTGAGAATGACGATTTGCCCTCGCTGGATGCGAATGGCTCCCATGTTCTCCAGGTCGTGCAGGGCCCGCCCTATGACCTCTCGAACGGTGCCCACCATGGCTGCCATCTCCTGCTGGGTAAGGTGCCCGGCCACGTCGGCCTGCTGGAGGAGGAGGCGGGCCACCCGGCCGGTGACCTGGCGCAGGGACAGGTCTTCCACCACCCCCACCAGGTGCCTAAGGCGTCCCCCCAGCACCTGGACCAGGCCGCGGCACAGGTCCGGGTGGCGCTCCAGAAGGGCCAGAAAGTCCTGGTGGTGCAGGGCGTACACCACGCTCTCCTCCAGGGCCTCGGCCCAAGCGGGGTTTGGCCCCCCATCCAGCACAGGCACCTCGTTGAAGGATTCGCCGGGGCCCAGGACCTTCAGCACCTGCTCCTTACCCGTGGGGCCCAGTTTGTACCGCTTCACCAGACCCGACGCCACGCAGTACAGGGCCTCACAGGGCTCGCCCTCCCGCACAATGACCTCGCCCCGGCCGTAGCGGCCCTCCCTGAGGAACCTGGCTATCTGCCGCTGGAAAGCAGGCTCCAGGTCCCGGAAGAGGTCGAGGGAGCGTACCGCGGCGAGCACCGAGTCCGCCGGGACGGGGCCTGACTCGACCTCTGATGACTGGGGAGCCTGAAGGGTGACAACGGGAGGTGGGAGGTGCCCCTGGAGGGCGAAGGACGGCAGGCACACCTGGAACCCGGCCTTCTCCTCCCCCTGCTGGACGAACAGGACCTGGTCACCGGCCTTCAGGCCCAGCTTTCGCCGCAGGGGGGCTGGAATGGCCACCTGGCCTCGCACTCCTATGGTGGAGGAGCCGTAGTACTGGATCTCTCCCTGGTCCATAGGCCCACCTCTGTATGTAATTACATACTACCTCCCCTGATGATACCACACAGGTATGGAGCCTTGCCCTTCAGGGACCACCCTGTGCGACGCAGGTCGCAGCGCTCCAGACCCCACATGTTTAGCATGGGCTTCGACCGTCAAAGTACGTGTTACTGCCCAAGACAGCCGGCGTGGCCGAGGTGAAGGAAAGGAGCTACTGCCCCCAGCGGGAGGCGGCGGCTTAGAATAAGATGTGAGGTGAAAGTATGCCCTATGTGATCACTTCTCCCTGCATTGATGTGTGCGATGCCTCCTGCCAGCAGGTCTGCCCCGTGGACTGCATCCACTATGAAAAGGGGTGGACCGCATGCTCTTCATCAACCCGGACGAGTGCATAGACTGCGCCGCCTGCGAGCCTGTATGCCCGGTGGCGGCCATCTTCGCCGAGGACAGCGTCCCCCAGGCGGACCAGGAGTTTATTCCGCTAAACGCCCTTTACTTCCAGAACAGGGAAGAGGCACGGCGCAGAGTTGAACACCTGGCTAAGGCCAAAGGAAAGGTACGGACATGACGGACCGCCCCACCGAGCCCATAAGAGAGGACCACCAGCTCCTGGCCCGACACTTGGAGGACCTGGACCGCCTGGCCGAGAGGTTGAAGGACGCCCCGGGGTCAGATGCGGTGGCCCAGGTGGTGGAGGTGTCCCACTGGCTGGTCACGGAGGTGGTGCCTCACTCCCAGATGGAGGAGATGGCCCTGTACCCGCTGGTGGACTACATGGTGGCGCGGCACGGACGCGCCACCGACACCATGCGCCGGGAGCATGTCCACATCCGAAGGCTGATCTATCAGTTCCAGCAGGTGGCCCAGGCACTGAAGGGAGATCCCCAGGGGAAGGAGTACCAGTCCCTGGCCGACCAGGCGCGTGTCCTGGCCCACCAGCTCCGGGCGCTCCTGACGCTCCACTGGGAGAAGGAGGAAGAGGACTACCTGGAGCTGCTGGACAGGTCCACCACCCCCGTCGAGGTGCAGAACTTGCTGTCCCGTGGCCAGTGTAGCCTAGAGGGCGATTCCCACCGCCGCCATGACTTCGCCATATAGATGGCTCTTGTGCTGACAGAAGTTACCCTAGTGGAGCGCCCAGCCGTGAGCCCCATCCCCCAAATCCTTGCCAGCCTCTGCACGGGTTGCGGCAAGTGCATCGCGGCGTGTCATGCCCAGGCCCTGAGGCCCGGAGACCACCTGGTGCCAGTGGTGGTGGCCGAGCGGTGTGACTACTGCGCCGTGTGTGAGGCAGTGTGCCCCGCCGGGGCCATCCGCTGCCCCTTTGAGATCCGCTATGGCGCAGCCACACGGGTTAGCAGACACACCAAAGGACGCTGACAGGAGGCCAGTGGCTGTGTCGCAGGTCCCAGGAAGAGCAGGACGCTATGCACCGACCCCGTGGTCCAGCCGTCGCCTGTACCGGCCCTTCGTGAGGGCATCCCTGGCCGTGGCGCTGACCCTGGGGTTCACCACCGGCGCCGTCATGCTGGTGGTGCTGGCCCTGGAGATACCGTGGGGGGTAGGCTGGGTGACCCACGGCCAGGCCCACGGGATGGCCCAGCTCTTTGGGTGGGCCGGACTGTTCGCCATGGGCATCGCCTACCATGTGGTCCCGCGCTTCCGCAACGCACCCATCGCCTACCCGTGGCCCCAGTACCTTACCCTGGCCCTGGGGCTGGCGGCCGTCGTGCTGAGGTTTGTGGGGCAAACGCTGTACTCCCTGCCCACTAGCCCGGCCATGTTGGTGGCTTCAGGGGTGGCGCTGCTGGCATCGACGGGCCTGTTCGCGGTGGTGATAGGGCAGACCCTCAGCCGGGGCTCCGCACCCCGGGGCCTCACCGAGCAGTGG
>DAOUBE010000174.1:0-9039 GCA_034432835.1 Dehalococcoidia bacterium
TGGCTCCCCTTCCCCCACCCCCGGCGAGGGCCAGACGACCCTCCAGCTAGAAAGCGCCAACGTGGCCGTAGGGGCCTCCACCACTGTGGACATCATCCTGGCCGGGGCACCGGAAGGGGTTTCCGGCTTCGACATGGAGATTAAGCTGACCAGCCCCGCCAATGCCGAGATCACCCAGGTAAGCTTCCCGGCCTTCGGGCTTACGGATACCAGCACCCTGCCAGCCAGCAGCGTCCGCCTGCGGGCGGTGGACAGCAGCCAGAAGATAGAGCGTGGCAGCCGGTGGGTGATCCTGGCCACCCTAACGGTGAAGGGCCTGGCCACGGGAGTCAGCGGCATCTCAGCCACCGTCCACGCCCTGGACAACGACTCCGGGACACCCATAGACGTGGTGGTGCAGCCAGGCCTGGTCCTGGTGGGCGACCTGCCCATCCTCCCCGGCCAAAGCAAGCCCGCCAAAGACCTGGACGGGGACGGCCTGGCTGAGGACTTGAATGGCAACGGCCGCTTGGACTTCTCCGACGTGGTCACCTTCTTCGAAAACCTCAACTCCACCGAGGTCCAGAACAACTGGATGTACTTTGACTTCAATGCTAATGGAAGAGTGGATTTCAACGACGTGGTGAAGCTGTTTAGGATGATCTCTTAGCCTCACCACGTCTCCAAGCCCGGTAACGGGAGAAGCACGGGGGACGGCTGGACACGGTCTGGCCGTCCCCACCTAATGACTGCGCCACCCGGCGGCCCAGACCACCAGCAAGGGGAAGTTACCCCTTCTTGAACCCTCTGTGGCCCTCACCCATCCGCTGTATAATCAAGGCAACGGTCCCTGGCGACACGTCTCACTCCTCAGCGGAAGGCATGGAGGCCGCTTTGCAGTACATGGGACACACCTCTGCTCCACGTTGGAGGGTGGTGGTCATTGGCGGGGGGACAGGCTCCTACAACGTGCTGTCGGGCCTGAAGCGGTACCCCGAGCTGGACCTGACGGCCATCGTCACCATGATGGACGACGGCGGCAGCTCCGGACGGCTGCGGGACGAGTTCGGCCACCTGCCGCCCGGTGACGTCCGCCGCTGCCTCATCGCCCTCAGCCCCGACGACCGCTCCAACCTGCTCATGCGTCAGCTCTTTGACTACAGGTTCGACCGGGGCAACGGCCTGAAGGGACACTCCTTCGGCAACCTGTTCCTCACCGCCCTGACGGAGATAGCCGGCAGCCTAGACGCCGCCATCCAGGAGGCAGGGCGCCTCCTGGGCATACGGGGCACCGTCCTCCCCGTGACCCTGACCCAGGCCAGCCTGTGCGCCAGGCTGAAGGACGGGACGGTGATAAAGGGTGAGTCCAACATAGACATGGGAGGCGAGCACGCCCGAGTGGGCATAGACCACGTGTTCCTGGAGCCAACGGCGGCAACCTATCCGCCGGTGGTGGAGGCCATCGCCCAGGCCGACGCCATCGTCATTGGGCCGGGGGACCTGTTCACCAGCGTCATCCCCAACCTCCTGGTGGAGGGAGTGCCCCAGGCCGTCAACAGCTCCCGAGCTACCAAGATCTACGTCTGCAACCTGATGACCAAGCACGGCGAGACCGACGGCTACCGCGCCTCGGACTTCATACGCCAGGTGCAGCGCTACCTGCACTCCAGCAGTTCACTAGATTGGGTGCTTCTTAACACCATGCCCCTGCCCCAGCCCACCCTGGAGCGGTACGCCCAGGAGGAGGCCTACCCGGTGGAGGTGGACCTGGAGGAGTGCCGCGGGCTGGTGCCCAACCTCAAGCTGGCCCCCCTGGCCTCCGAAGGCCCCTACGTGAGGCACCATCCCGCCAGACTGGCGGAGGCCATTCTGGAGGTCCTGCGGGGGTCACCCAGAAGCCGGGTGTAGCGGCGTGAACAAAAAGCCAGGCCCCTAGTAGTGGGCCAGGCTGCCGTCCAGCCTGGCGCGGTACACGGCATAGCGGAAGAAGAGCAGGCTAGCGGGTAGCAAGACCCCGGCAAACAGGGCCAGCACCCCCAGCTCCGGCGCCAGCTCCCCCAAGGACGCCCCTTTCAGCAAGGCCAGGCGCATCCCCTCTAGGCCGTGGGTCATGGGCAGGAAGGCCGATATGCCCTGCAGGCTGCCCGGCAACACCGCCACCGGATACATGACCCCGCTAAGCAGCCAGGAGGCGCCGTTGAACAGCAGGGTCACCGGGTCTCCTTGCTTGACCACCATGATGAAGCTGGCGGAGATTATCCCTATGCTGGCCGTGCTCAGGATGGTCAGCAGGAGCACCAGCCCAGCCCCCACAAAGTTGGCCCCCTCCAGCCTGGCGTCGAAGACCACCACGCCAGCCACCAGGTACACCACAACGTGCAGGGTCCCCAGCAAGAAGCTGTACAGCGCCGAGGAAAGCACTATCACGGGCAGGCTGGTCTGGGTACTGAGCAGGGCCTCCATGGTGCCGCTCATCTGGGACCGGCGGATGGTCTGGTTGAAGACCTGAAGGGAAAGGGTGGTATAGGTACCCAGGGCAACACCTATCAGCACGAAGGAGAAGTAGTCCCCACCGTAGGGCTCTAGATGGGGCAGGAAGGCGGCCTCCAGAAGGCGCGACAGGAAGAAGAAGCTGACCAGCATGAGGAACAAGCTGCCGAACTGACTGATGAAGGCGAAGCGGTAGCTGGCCGCCTCCACGATGTCCCGCCAGAGAAAGGCCAGGGGCTTGGTAAGCATCTTCAGTCTCTCCGTCCCAGGACCTGCTGGAGGACGTCGGTGAGGGAAAGCTCACTGGGCGCGCAGAAGGAGACCTTACCTCCGGCCCTCACAATAGACTCCAGCACAGCCGACACCTGGGTGTCAGGATCGTCCAGGAGCAGCTCCAGGGCCGCCAGGCCGTTGCCGTTCACCGAGGGGGAGACGGTGATCTTGTGCACGCCGGGAAGCTGCCTCAGCATGGCGGTGGCGCTCTCCGGCAGATGGCGCACGTGGACTATGACCGGTCGGGCGCTGCTGGCGCGGCCCAGGAGGCCCTGGAGGGTGTCGCACGCCACCACCCGCCCCTTATCCAGGACCGCTATGGTGTCACACATCTGCCGGGCCTCGGCCAGGTTATGAGTAGCTAGCACCACGGTCTTACCCTCACCCTCCACCATCTCCTCCCGTATGAAGCTACGGAGGCTGTCGGCCACCACGGGGTCCAGGCTCCTGGTGGGCTCGTCCATAAGCAACACCGAAGGGTTATTCAGCAGCGCCCTGGCGATGGCCAGCTTCTGGCGCATACCCGTGGAGTAATAGAGCACCCGGGTATCCAGGGCATCCTCCAGCTCCAGGCGTCGGGCCAGCTCCGCCACCCTTGCTCCCAGCTCCCTTCGGGGGATGTTGTTCAGGGCGCCGAAGAAGCTGAGGTTCTGCCTTCCCGTGAGGCGCCAGTAGAAGCTACGCTCCTCGGTGACCACGTAGCCAACGTGGCGCTTCACCTGGGCTGTCTGCCGGGCCACATCGTACCCGTGGATGAAGGCGCTGCCCTGGTTGGGTAGCACCAGCCCCGCTAGCACCTTCAACAGGGTGGTCTTCCCTGCCCCGTTGGTGCCCAGCAAACCGAAGACCTGCCCAGGCGCCACCTGGATAGACACCCCCCGTAGGGCAGTGACGTACTGCCGGCGGTGGGGCATAAGAAGGCTGCGGTACCCCACACCTTTGGGAAACCGCTTCACAAGGTCAACCGTCTCTATAGCAAGGGGCATGGCTCACTGGCCCGTGACAGCAAAAGGTCCTTGACCGCCACGTAAACATTGGGAAGATGCCACAGGCCCTCGGGGTAGCGCAGGCGCCGTACTGGCACGCGAGCCACCAGGTCAGCCAAGCAGCCAAAGTGCCGGGCTATCACCTCGCGGTCCAGTAGGTCAACGTTCAGTGTATTCTGGAAGATCTCGCCCAGGGCCTGCTGGGGTGGGACCTCTTCCATCCGCACCCCACCTTCCAGGGGGCCAGAGGATGGGTCAAGCAGACAGATGGCCCGGAGGGGTTGAGGCTCGGTACAGAAGAGGCCCTTAATCTCCCCCAGGTACAAGCGGAACTTATCGTCGTCGGACTCCGACTTCAGGGGCTGGGGCAGGTAGGAGGCCAGGAACTCCAGGGCATCGTGGGCTAGCCTTACTTGGGGGTAACCTGGATACACGTAGAATTTTCCGTCCACCTGCCTGAGAGCTAGGACCTCCTCTGTCACCAGGGGATGGCCCTGGAGGGCACAGAGGGTAGCTAGGGTGGACTTGCCCTTGCCCTGAGCAGCCAGGAAGGCCACCGCCCCGGAGGGAGTGGCCACAGCGCTGCTGTGCAGGTTGGGTACGCCCTGAAGGTGCATGGCCAAGGAGAGCACCCTCCCAAAGAGGGCAAGGCGGACCATGGCCGCCTCCACGCCCGGCCTGGGGTAGCAGGTGATCCGCCGGCCGTCGGAAGATATGCAAAAGTCAAAGTAATCGCTCCACCGGAGGACGTACCCGCTGGAGGACCGGTAGGCGGCAAAGGAGGGCGGGTTCCCGTTGTGGCCTGCCACGGGGGGGAATATCAGGTCAGCCCCGTGGGAGGCCCCATTCAGGTGAAAATGTACATCCACACGCCCCCCTGGGCACGAGAGGAGCTGGGGGAGGGGGATGTTGCTTTCTAGGCATAACCCGTATATCTGATAAGTAAACAAGGACCCACCTTTCAAATTCCCCTTCCAGGTACCCGTTTCTCACAGGCGATACTAGTTATCCCACCCTTTAGGCTGCGGTGAGAGAACACCCAGGATTGTCCGCCTGGCGGCTAGGGCCAGCATTCTTACCTTGGAGATATGGGGGGTGGGTGAAGCCGACTGGTCCAGGCAACTGTGCCCCCCATATCTATCAATAACCCGTCTTTAGCCTTGACTCCTAGCTGAAGCTCTTCAGTGGAGTCTGGGAGTTGTCCTGGGGATTGACCAGGATAACCCCGTCGGAGAGGCCAAAGGTCTTATAGGTATCGCCGGTGATCTTCTCGAGGCGCCCGAACTGGGTCAGCTTGGGCGTCGAGTACTTCTCTTGACCCACAGTCACTTCACCTCCCTCCGGGTAGAATGGGCAGTCACCCTCTGAGAGCTGGCTTCACCCCAGCTGCCATTGGACATCTCGTTCAACCACTCCTCCAGGACAAAGGTCACAAACAAAAGGGTCTTGCGGTACTCGTCGCTGCGGCTGTACCGGGCCAGGGCACGCTGAAGCCTATCTGGGTCAACGTAGCCCTGTCGGGCCAGGTGAAGGGAGTCCAGCCGCTGCCGGAAGCGGTGCAACTCGCGTTCACCCATTCCCCGATCAAAGAGGGGCATGAAACTGGTCTTGCCCGCCCTGAGCCGGATGGAGTCAGGGAGCACCCCCTTCAGAGCCCTTCTGAGTATCACCTTGGTGGCGCCGCGGTGAAATTTCTGCTCCGGCGGCACCCTCAGCAGAAACTCCACGAGCCTCTGGTCGAAGAAGGGGTGACGGAGCTCCACCTGGTGTTGTGGCGCCGCTTCATTGCTCCACAGAATCCAAGTTGACCGTCCCCTATTCTCCACCAGTTCATACTGGCTTTGCAAATAATGCTTACCGTATTTTGAAGGTATCCGACTCTGCTTAATAAGGCTCCTCAGGCCAATCTTGTGGGCAAAGGGCTGGCTGATCCAGGGGGGCAAGGCTCTCCCCAGCAGTCCCGTCAGCGTGTCCCGCGCCTCCGCAGGGAGCAGGCCAGTGGCAAGCTGTCCCAGGACGGACCGGCGGCCCCTGGGGGTCAGGGCCAGAAACTCCCGTAGCAGCCTGCGGAGCCTTAGAGCCCGCAACAGGTCCATCATGTGGTGCTCCCTGGCGTACAGCACCTCGTCACCCCCCTGGCCCGTGAGGAGCACCCGCACACCGGACTCCCTAGCCTCCTCCATGGTGGTGCGCAGCAATGCATCGTAGGGTGCTATGAGAGGCTCGTCCCGTGGGGGAAGCCTCCCCTGGAAGGGCCTTAGCCCCCAGAGGCTGTCACCCGTGATGCGGTGGGCCGTGGTGGGGTACTGGCGCAGGAGGTCCTCCACATAGCGGCTCTCATCCACGCTGTGGAGCTCATGGAACACCCAGGAGAAGGTCTGGACCTGCGGCGTGGGGCCAGCCCCTTCTCGAAGCAAGGTCTGGGCCACACAGTACACCGAAGATGAGTCCAGACCGCCGCTGACCATGACACCCACGGGCCCGGGGGAGCGTAGGCGGGAGCGTACGGCGTTCTTGAGAAGCTCCAGGAACCTGTCGCTGTAGTCCCTGGCCCTGGGGTACACGATGCGGTCCTCCAGGGAAGGCTGCCAGTAGGTGTGCCGGGACAGGCCAGCCCTGGAGACGGTGAGATAACAGCCCGCCGGCAGCCGGTACACGCCGCGGTAGAAGGTCTCATCGGCGGGGCCCTCGTCCAGGGCCAGGAAGAGGCCTATCTTCTCCTCGTTCAACTGCCGGGGCACCCCCGGGCAGGCCAGTATGCCTTTGATCTCAGACGCGAATATGAACCTGACCCCATCGAAGTAGTAATAGAGGACCCGTACCCCCAGGGCATCCCGTGCACAGTACAGTTGTTGGGCCACGGCGTCCCATACGGCGAAGACGAAGTCCCCCGACAGGTGGTCGGCGCACCGGGTGCCCCAACGGGCGTAGGCGCGCAGGGCCAGCTCGGCGTCGGGGCACGAAGGGTCAGGAGGCCTGAGCAGGTCCAACAGCTCCTGGCGGTTAGCCAGTAGTCCATCGAAGGTGATGGTGTGGGGGCCCAAGGACAGAGGCTGCCGGGCCTGTACATCCTCCGCCGTGGTGGCGAAGAGGAAATGGCCCAGGGCCACCGGCCCGTGGGACCAGGTGCCGGCGCCGTCGGGCCCACGGTGGGACAGGGCACTGGTCACGGCGGAAAGGAAGGAGGTCTCCACGGGGTGACCGCGGGTGTTGAACACGCCTGCGATACCGCTCACGGTGTCTCCTCCAGCCTTACTCGCTGGCCTGCCGCACCCTGGGCAGACCTAAGAGGTGCGTATATGGCCGGGGTCCGCTGCCGGTCGTTCAGCACTCGGCCCTGGTACTCCACCCAGGCGTGGGCGATGAGCTCCAGCCCCTCCTTGCGCACCCCGATGCGGAGGTCGGCCTGGATCCCCCTGGCTTTGAGCCACCACAGTAGGGCCAGGGAGCGGGGCAGGCACAGGGCCCACCGGAAGGGGTATCGGGAAGCGATGTCCACCAGACGAACACCCTCGGCGACCACCCGCTGCTGGTCAGGGGTAAGGGGCGGATGCTGGAGGGAGCTTCCCAGGGCCGCGATGGGCAGGCCAAGGGCATCCCGGTGGGCGAGGCTCCACAGGCGCGCCCTGAGGAGCAGCCAGTAGGCATGAGCCAGTCCTGCCCACTGCCGCGGTGAAAGGGAAAGAAGCGTCTTGAGACGTCTCACAGCAGCCCTCCAGAACCCTTGTACACCCACACGCCCTAATGGTCTCCCTTCAAGGAGCCCTTGGAAAGGGCCGCCGCAGTGCCGCAGGACTTGTTGCCAGCGCCCCCAGCCTGCGACTGCTGGCGCAACCACTTCTCCACCCGCACCTGTTCCCAGAGCTGGGAACAGTGAAGCAGCAGGCTCCCTATGCCCCGCGCCACATTTATGGGGCGGAGCAGGAAATGGACGCCGGTGTGGACGGACGGGCGGGTCAAGCGCAGTCCTCCCCCGGGCGTCCAGCGATGGGGCGGGAGGAGAGCCCGGGCCAGGGCCCGGACCTTACCAGAAACGCCTGAAGCAGCCATGGCTCCCACCAAGCTACCAGGTATTTCCGAGCTGGCATCAAAAACGCGCCGGAACACAAACAACCGCGCATTAGCCTCATCAAACTGGGCTGGCCTCAGAGTGCGCTCCATCATCACGGATAGCGGAGTGCCCGTGGCCAGCCTAGTAGCGTACAAGGCGGTGTAAACCGCCGCCCCAAGGGAGCTGTCCAGCAGCCGCTGGGAGAAGGGCCCCCAGGGCACCTTCTGGCCGTGGCGGGTCACCATCAGGGCAATGTCGCAGAGCTGGAGAAGGGCTCCCGGGCGCAGGCCCCGACGGTCCACCAGGAAGTGGAGGCAGAGGTGCAGAAGCTGGTCCTCCGGGGCCAGCTTGAGGTAGGGCACCCCGTTCAACAACCCAGGTTGGGCGCGGTCCCAAAGGTTGCCGACCTCGAGGCTGTAGGGACCGTCAGGCCGCACGATATGCTTGTGCAACTCCACCCTGGTCCCTGTACGCTGGTGGTCGTAAGGGACGAGATGGTGATGGTGGCGCCGGTAGGCCTCCTGGGTATCAGGTTGGCCGGCAGGTAAGAAACCCAGGGAGCGAAGTAGCTCCTCCCCCTGGGGCAGGTCGGAAGGGCGCATCAGGAGGTCAATATCGCCGAAGGGGCGCAGGCCAGGCTGGGGGTAGAGTTCGTCTAGGACGACCCCTTTGAGGACTATGACGGGGATACCCCTCTCTGCCAAGACCTGGAGAAGCTGCTGAAGGTGTGCTCGTAGCAAGAGGTTGCGGGCCAGGGTCGCACGGTGCTCGCGCCTGAGCACAGACAAGACGCTGTCAGGCACTTCGGGAAGGCCGTCCCTGGACAGAGCGGCATAGTAGAGCACGGGCACCAGCCTATGGAAAGTGGCAAGGCGCAGCACTCCCTCCCAGTGCCGGGAGTCCAGGGGACGGACCGGCACCAGCTCCAGGGAGTGGTGCCCCACCACGGCAGCGATGGCCCTGGACAGGAGCCACTCTTCCGGGCTGACCACGGCACCGGCCCTTTTGCCGACCCCTGTTTGGTTAGGTAAATCTCTCATTTGATGACGTCTATGCACCGTTAGCAAGTCGTTACAAAGACAAAAGGCCATCACAAAACTGATATCTGGCTTCGAAAGGGCCTAACCCCAGTAGCGCTGGCCTGTGGGGGCGCGCTTGAAACCATTGCTGAGGCGGTGGACACCCTCGGCAAAGTAGCCGTGAATGGCCCCAATGACTTGCTCCACTTGGTCCGGTTGCAACTCAGGGTACATAGGGAGG
>DAOUBE010000175.1:0-2772 GCA_034432835.1 Dehalococcoidia bacterium
TCCCCTGGTACCCCTAGCAGGGGGCTCTGTCCCCTGCACCCATGGGCCCTCCAGTGGGACGAGGCTAAGGACTTCCTCTAGGGACTGTATCCCCTGCACCCTTGGGGATGCCGTCGGAGGCAAGGGGTTTAGAGCCGGGCTGTCCACAGTCCCCTGCACCCCTGGCAGGGTCGCCCTGCACCAGGGCCCGGCCCTGGACCCTTTTGGGGCGCCCAAGAAAAGTCCTGTTTTCTCCCGCCGCTCGGCAGGGTGTACCCTGCACCCACAATGCACCTTCCCTGGTCACATCCGTTGGCTGACGACCTTAGTGAAATGTGGGAAGGGGACTGCCCCGAGTGTAGCGAAGGGGCGAGCCCTTGGGATTCTCCCCTGCTACTCCCGGCGGGGACAGAGTCCCCACCCCCTGACCTCCGCCGGAGGCGGAGAGACTACCCTGGTTGAGCGCTACCCGTTGGGGACCTCAACGGAGCGGGCCAGTCCTGCGTCCCGCTGTTCAACCCCCCGAATTTTGTTACAATGCCAGCCAGGCCACTCACCAATGGCATCCACCTTGAACCAGGAGGGACCCATGAGGATCACCGACGTCAAGGCCACGGCCCTGAGGACCCGCTCCGTCTTTGTCCAGGTCTTTACCGACGAGGGCATCACCGGCATAGGGGAGTGCAGCCCCATGCACCTGGTGGCCTGCGCAACCTTCGTCAACAGCGTCCTCCAGCCCCTGGTGGTGGGGGAGGACCCACTGCACATAGACCGGGTCTGGAACAAGATGTTCCACGGCACCTCCCGGCTGGGGGACAAGGGCATCCAGGGCCACGCCATCTCCGGCGTGGACATCGCCCTGTGGGACATCCTGGGGAAGGTGACCGGCCTGCCTGTCTGCCAGCTTTTGGGTGGCTGCTACCGGGATAAGGTGCTAATGTACGCCAGCATCGGCGGAGGCGACGAGAAGACCCCCGACCAAATGGCGCGGGATGTGGAGCGCTTCCTGAAGCTGGGGTTCAGGGCGGTGAAAATTCGCATGCACTGGTGGGCCAACCGCTTGGACGCCAACCCAGAGAAGGATTACCAGATGTTCAAGGCTGTGCGCAAGCTGGTGGGCGAAGGCTTTCCCCTGAGCTTCGACGTCAACAATGGTTACTCGGTCCCCACGGCTATTATGCAGGGTAAGCGCTTCCAGGAGCTGGGCATATACCACTACGAAGAGCCGGTCCCCCAGTACGACTACGCCGGCATCGCCCAGGTGGCCGACGCCCTGGAGGTGCCTGTCTCCGCCGGAGAGCAGGAGTACACGCGCTGGCAGTTCCGGGACCTAATAACCCAGGCCAGGGTGGATATCGTTCAGCCCGACGTGGTGAAATGTAACGGCATCACCGAGATGAAGAAGATAGCTGTCTTGGCCGAGACTTATAACAAGCACTTCGTGCCGCACCAGACCCAGCCCACCGTAGGTACGGCGGCCAACCTGCATGTGGTGGCCTCTATCCCGAGCGCCACGCGGCCCCAGGAGTTCACCGGCCAGCGCCCAGAGCTGGACGCCCTGTTCAAGGAGCCTCTGGTTTTCCAAGACGGCTACATCCACGTGCCCCAGCAGCCCGGCCTGGGGCTGGAGCTCATCGAGTCCAAACTGAAGGAGCTGGCCCTTTAGCGTGGGGCGGGCCTGATGCGGGGTGCTTCACTCCTTGGCGGACTCCTATCATAGCCTGATAAAGGGCAACGATAAGCCTTTGGCCACCCTTGCCCCAGTGGACGCGGTCTCTGGCGTGACCCTAAGGACCTATTCGCACCTCTTCTGAGTCACCCGCTGCCAGGAGAGAGTTTCCACGCCCGGAAGTTGATGCCCAGTGTGCCGAACTCCTCGGCGCTGGACTGCTGAGGCGCGTCTTTGAACACCTCGCCACGCCATGTTACTTGGAAGTCACGGAACCCTGCGGCCTCAATCACCGCCTTAAGCTCTGCCTCCAGCAGAGCACCAGCTATTCAGCCAGTCCACAGGCCTATATCTCCCTTGGCCGAGTCGGGGACCGCCTTCTGAACGATTATGTCGGCGATCTGGAGCCGGCCGCCGGGCTTGAGCACCCGGTACATCTCCCGGAAGACGGCCAGCTTGTCCGGACAGAGGTTCACCACCCCGTTGGAAATGACCACGTCCGCCCAGCCGTCAGGCACGGGCAGGGACTCGGCGTAGCCGTGGCGGAACCTTACGTTCCTTAGGCCAGCCTGGGAGGCCGCCTTGCGAGCTTTCCGAAGCATCTCCGGCGTCATGTCCACGCCCACTACCTGGCCTTTGGGGCCCACCATTCCACCGGCGATCAGGCTGTCCACGCCAGCCCCGGAGCCTACATCCACCACCCTCTCTCCGGGCGTAATGGCCCCCAGACTGAAGGGGTTCCCCACGCCAGCAAAGGACTCTACGGAAGCTTCAGGAACCGCGTCCAGCCACTGGTCCTGATAGCCCAGCCTTTGCGCCAGTTGGCGTCCGGTGTGGAAGTGGAAGCCCTTGCCGGGGTTGCGGGCTACCTCCGCGTACTCCTTGCGGATCTCCAGGCGCAGGGTCTCCAAGTCCAAGCTGAAGGTTGAAGTCGCCATAGCTCCTCCTTTCGCCCTCCCGGGCCAGGCCTCTCCAACGGCTAACACCAGGGGACCGACCTTTCAGGGCTCACGCTACCCAAGCCGGTGAGATAGAGATCAGTATCCTACTTACGTCTAGAATGTCAATAAGTTATGCATACAGGTTTATCATGGGTTTCATAAACGATAATATATTCGGCAGTG
>DAOUBE010000176.1:0-5940 GCA_034432835.1 Dehalococcoidia bacterium
CGGCAGCCGGACCAGGAGCTCCTGGTTCGCCACCGCCAATTGGTAGCCCCGCAGGGCCTGGGCGGAGCGGTAGGCATATTCAGGCAGGCCTTCTCCTTGCTCGGTCCCAGAGCCAGAACACGCTCCCAGGGTCACGGCACCCGCCACCAGGGCGACTGTCGTCCATACCCAAACGCCTTTCAGCACGCCTCGCATATCCTCCCTCAGCAAGAAACACTCATGGGCTGCCCGAAAAGCACAACCAGTGGTAGAAACGGGGCCGCGCCAGCGGCGGCCCATCCGCGCCTCTTCTCTCCAGGGACAGGACAACGGGCCATGTACACCGCTGTGACCGCCCCCAACGCCAGCACCGCCCACTGGAACGTCCGCATTGGCCATACCGATGCGTAGGCATCTGCGGGGGGCATGTGACCCGACGGGAGCAGCCTAATCTCGGCACCCAGGTTCTGGAAGACGGCGTCCGCCGCCAACAGGTGCTGGGCCGAGAGGTCCAGGATGGCAGCCAGGGCTAGGGGAAGCCAGGCCAGGCTCAGCCGGGAGAAGGCCCGCCAAAGCCCTTCTCCACGGCCCAGCCAGTGGGCACCAAACACCTGAGCGGCCACGACCGTCGCCATCACGCCGCCGATGCCCAGGGCCATAGCAACTGCGTAGCTTCTCCCGCTGATGGGTAGCGCCCAAGCCATAAAGCGGGGGTATAGGGGGGTCATCCGGAGGGCGTCGGCCAGCAGAAGTCCAAGGAGAAGAGACACGGCCACTGCCTCGGCAAGCATCAGCGGCCGGCCGGCGAGCGATGGCCTGCCCAGGCGCACCCTTATTGCATCGCCCGCCTGTCCTCGAAGACAGTCGGCGCAGAGCACGCAGTCGTGGACGCGCCGCTGGGCTAAGGCAGAGGTAAACACGGGACAGCGCCGGGCGGTGGCGGCCGCCCGCTTCCTGTCACCGCCTGCCTCCAAACGGAGCCATCCCAGGCGCGAGTACAGCCCCACCATCAGGCCCAGGGGACAGAGGTAGCGACACCAGGCCCGTCCGAGCCACAGAAGGGCTGTTGCCACTGCGCCCATGGCAAAGGCAAGGAGCAAGGCCGCCGTCAGAGGGCCGCTGGACTCTACCTGCAGGAGCAGGAAGAAGAACCCCAGAAGCCCCAAGCCTATGGCTGCCACCCACGGTCCGGCACGCCGCAGCCATCTTGGAGGCGAAGGTAGTGCGGGCCGAAGGTGTTGGGCCGCATTCCCCAGGGCCGGGAAGGGGCAGATCGCGCACCAGAGACGGGCGGTCAGCAGGATGAAGAAGGGCAGCAGCGGCCACCAGAGCTGCCACACCAGGGCCGCCCCGGGGTTGAGCTCCGCGTGGCGAGGGACTCGCAAAGCGAGCACGAGATTCAGAGCCAGCCCTACGAGAAGGGTCCACTGGAAGACCCCAGGGAAGGCCCTCCACCGGAGCAGCCGCTCCAGGCCGTCTTCCAGCCTTCTTCTCATCAGCGTCCCAAGAGTACCCATCACCTGTCTTCCCGTAGATTGGCGGGCACCAAGACTCCCTTCATCCACGTCTTCCAACCTACGTCTTCCGGTACAAAGCGCCAGCGCACCGTCTTCACTGGCTCCACCGGATCGTTGCTGTGCACATCCACGGCAAACACATGCTCCTCGTCCATGCCCGGGTGCATCCCCATGAACAACGGTAGCTCCAGCACCGTGCTCTCCCCCGGCTGCAGGGTGGTCGAACCGACCACCACCTGGGGCGGTCAACACCCCTCCTCAACGCGCACCACCGGTGTACCTTCCAGGACCAGCGGCGCGTCGCCAACGTTGCGGAGGGTGAACTGTTCGTAGAGCGGCCAATCGAAGGGAACAGTGCCTATGTCAATGGACTCCTTGTCCACGCTCAGGCGTGGGCCTCCCGCTGGCTGCTGAGCTTCAACTACCGTGAAGCTCACAGGCACGGCCACTAGTGGCCGCACAGGGTCGTTGGAGGACAACTGCACCAGGATGCGGTGGGGGCCAACCTCATGATGCGGGCCAAACTTGACGGGGAGCAGGATCATTTCCCCCGTCTGCACCTCCGTGTCCCCTTTCACGGTTTCGGCTTCATCGCAACCCAGCTCAACCTGTATGGTGACGGGCCCCACCTTCAGGGGACTGTCACCCTTGTTGATCACCAGGAAGCCCTGGAATCCCTCCTGGCGCTGAGAGACCTCGCCCAGATCCACCGAGAGCTTGTCCAGAGCAAGGGCAGGGCCACTGTAGTCCGCGGAGGGGGCAGATCCTGAGGGTACATCTCCTCCGCCCGAACTCTTGCCACAGGCTACCGCAAGCGCCAGCAGTCCCACTGCCGCCAGGAACTTCCATTTTGGTGTAGTGTAACTCTTCACGTCTCCCCCGCGTGTTCAGAGAAACCAGTAGAGGAACGTGTCGTTGAGGCCCACTGCCACCAGCACAACCCCAGCCACACGCCGAGCTACCCGGTCCAGCCGCCGGGTACCTCTGACGAAGGTGTCGCGCCCGCCGCCTCCCAGGACCACAAGGCCACTGAAGGCCAGCAACGGTATAGAGGTGCCTACGGCAAAGAAGCCAGGCACCAGGAAGCCCTGCCCGGTGCCCAGGCCCAAGGGAAGGACCAGCCCGAAGAACAGCAGGAACATGGTGGGGCAGAAGGCCAGGGAGAGAAGCACGCCCAGCAGGAAGGCGCCAGGTACGCCCAGCCCGGCCAGCCTCCACTGAACCTTCAGGGAAACCGAAACCGCCGGTATGCTGGCCGAGCGCAGTACCCCCAGGAGCCACAGCCCCAGCACCAGAAAGAGAGGGCCCAGGGCACGGCGGACCAGCTTTACCATGGGGATGAAGTCCATGGTTATCTCCCGTCCGAGCAGAAGGAGGGCTCCTCCTAGGACTGTGTATATCAGCACCTTGCCCAAGATGAAGGCAAGCAGGGCCAGGAGAACATAGCGGCGGTCGTCGATCCGCTGTCCCACGTAAGCCATGGCTCCAGCGTTGCCGGTGAGCTGGCAGGGGCTGGTGGACCCCAGCAGGCCCAGGAAGATGGCACCAAGCACGGGCAAGGGCACGGCACCGCTAGCGTCCATCAGCGGCCCGCTGATCCTGGCGTAGAAGGCGCTGAGAAAGGAGTACCACTCAAGGAACACGCGTTTTCCATTTTGCCCTCACGCGACGGGTTGGCAAGGGCCTTCGTAGAAGGTAGGTGGCAATCCCGAGGGCCAGGGCAAAGGTCACCAGGGAGACCACCTGGGCCTCCTGGAGCCCCCAGAACCAGACGGCCTCCTGCCGCACGAAGGTGAGGGTGAAGCGGATGAGGGAGTACCCCGCTACATAGGTCAAGAACAACATCCCGGAGGGCAGCCTATGCCTCCGCAGGAGGAGAACCAGGCCCAGAAGCAAGGCATCCAACAGGATCTCATATACAGGGTACGGGTGCGTCGGGATGCCCTTCAGCGACTCAGGTATCATGGCCCCGGGGTTCACGTAAACAACGCCCCATGGCATGGCCGTGGGGCCGCCGTAGGCGTCGCCATTGATGATGCAGCCCAGACGCCCCACCATCTGTCCGGCGAGGAGCCCTATCACGGTAGCGTCCGCCAGCCGGGCAGCGGGAAGTCCCACCCTCCTGGCCACGAAGAAAGCCACCAAGCCGCCGGTGATAAGGCCGCCCCAGATGGCCAGCCCACCCTGGTGGATAGCCAAGATGAGGTGCGGGTTGGCCAGATAGTAGTCCAGCCGGTCCACGACGTGGAACAGTCGTGCTCCCACAAGGCCTCCCACCACCGCCCAAAGGGCCACATTGCCCACCTTGCCGGTATCCAGCCCTCGCTGACGCGCCTCCCGCAGGCTAAGCCAGATGGCCAGCCCTATACCGCCGGCAAAGGTGAGGCTGTACCACCTCAGCACGAAGCCGCCCAGGTAGACGATCACGGGGTCCACATCAATGACTACGCCGCTCATGTTCCCCGACATCCCCTCGTGAAGAAGCCTCCTCACTCAACCGGAAGCCGATTCGGCGGCTTGTAGGGTGGTGAAGGACGACTTACCGTGGCCACTAGCTCGTAGGGCAAACAGGCCAGGTCCGTGGCGTCGCAGCTCTCAGAGTCCCGGAGGTCGTGGACTGCAACCCACATGTCTGCCAGGTGGAAGACATGACACGGGTCCAGGGCCCTACCATTTGCCCGATGAAGGTTGACCACGGGGACGGCCTCCAGATGGTCGTGACACTTCTTCAGCACCCTCTGCGGCGGGACCTCATGGCAAAAAGTGGCGTCAAAGGTCATCGGCTCACCTACCCATCACACCTCCCATCATTCCCATTCCTGCACCCATCATCCCGCCGCTGCCCATCATCTGGCCGCCCATAGCACCGTGGTGGCCGTCTACCATATGCGTTGCCATGTGCTCGGCCATGGCTTTCCAGTCCTCGTCGGTGAGGGCATCCATGGCCTCGGTCATTCCCTGGACGTCTCCCGCCTCGCACGACGCGTGCATGACGCCAAAGGCCGCTGAAGAAGGGCCATCGCCCTGCTGGAGGCCCGCGGCCCAGGTCGGAACGCTCAGCAGCACACCCAGCACCACCACTGCCGCAGCGGTAGGTATCAGCAACCAGGCTTTCCGTATCTTTCCCATTGGTGCCTCCTTCATTTCTCCGTATCGTGTACTAGCCCCAGCATGATCACTCTCCAGAGGATGGAAACTCCCAGGCGAACACCCTCTCGGGTACGTCTGCGATCCCCCTCAGGGTCAACAAGGCTGCCCCTCCACCGGCTGTCCACTGCTCGGGGCTCCCTCCAGGGAAGGCCAACACGCCCTCCCTGTGGTGGCCAGACTCCTCCACCGCCAGCCAAGCCGCAGGCGCAAAGACGGCGCCATCTGGCCTCTGGAGAGCGGCCAGGCCGGGCAGGTCGTACTTCAGCAGGTCCACAGAGTGGGTGTCCAGCTTCAGGTGGATGAGCACATACCGCTCCACCGGGTAGCCCCTCACGACGTCCTTGGACATATCTTCTAGGTGGGTTGGCGTGACCCAGGTGGCCTGGACAGTGACGCCCCCCTGTCCCCCGTCCACCCGGACCAGTGATTCCACGCCTCCGCGCTCTAGTAGTGGCGGGCTGGTTTCTTGAGAGCACGCGGACAAGACTCCAGCTACAGCGAGGAGGAGCAGAAGCCCACCAGCAGCTTGCCTCCACCGAGCACCCGCCATTCACGAGGCCTCCTGGGCAGCTCGCCCTGCAAGTGCTCGCAGGTGTGCCCGACCTTGGAAGACAACCCTCAGCATGATGGCTACTCCGATGGCGTTGACCGCCAGCCCGGCGACCATGAACGGGACGCGATAATCGTTCAGGAAGATGGCCGCACCGGAAAGGCCCACCAGGGGCAGGACCTCGGTCACGTGGTGTGCGCAGCACGCCACCATGGCCGCCGAGGAGGTGCCTGTGCCCACGCTCGTGGCTGCCGTGGGCATGGCCAGCCGCATGCCGCGGTGGACCACCAGGCGGAGGTAGGTGTAGAGGCCTGCCTGGATGCCGAAGCCCGAGGCGATGGCGGCCACGAATGCCCTGTCCTGGGAGAGCAGCTCCAGGGCGTGGGCCCACCCCTGGGCCCAGGTGACGATGCCCAGGTACAGCAGCACCAGGAAGACCGCCCCAACCAGGCCAAAGACAACGGGAAGGGCGCGCCGCACGGGGCCAGCCTTTGGCGGTGGCTGTCTCTCGGCCGGGACGTGGCACGCCGTCTGCTGTGCCATCAAGGCCTCCTAGTGATGCCCGCCATGACCACCTCCCCCGTGGCCGCTGGCGTACTGCCCTGGATTCTTCTCAAAAGCCTCTTTGCAACCCGAGCTGCAAAAGTAGTAGGTCGTGCCCATGTGCTGTGCTTTGGCTGTGGCCCTTTTCTCGTCTACCTGCATGCCGCATATTGGATCCCTTGCCATGACTCCTCCTTCAGC
>DAOUBE010000177.1:0-2862 GCA_034432835.1 Dehalococcoidia bacterium
ACTATAGGCCGCCTTTGGAGGCTGACTGCCCGCGGCCTACCCAATGCCTGATCTTGCTCCGGGACTTCACTGCATGAGGTTTGTGTCCTCCGTTTCCTGAAGGAACGGGACTTGTGAAGTGGTCTTTGGGGAGGTCAGTAGTCCACGCAAGCGAGCCGGCTGAATCCCCACACGTCGTTCAGGTGACTGGTGCCGTAACGGCCATGGGGTGGCTCCTGCTCCTGGAACCATTGCTCCCCTATCTCCCCCGCTCCTATGACTCGCTCTACGGGAGGGAAGGGGCCAGGCGCGCTGCCGTCCCCGGTGCTGACCACTGCCACCACTTCTGGCGAAGAGACCAGTAGGGGAGGCGCCGTCCCTTCCTCGTCGTCCTCCTCTTCGGTAATCAGGACAGTCTTGATGCCCGCCCTTTCGCAAGCCTCCACCACCATGATGGTATCCAGGAAGCGCTGGCCTCGCAGGGTGGGGGTGACGATAGCACCTTGGGCGCCAACGGTCTGGGCCAGGAGGGCGGCGCGGTTGGCCATGAGCTCTTTCTGCCGCTGCTCCTCCCACATGGTACGCACCATGATGCAGCCCAAGAAATTGAAGTCCTTGCCGTGGCGGCGGCACATGTGGAGGACAATGGTGTTGGTCAGTGGCCAGGTGTACCACCGTCCAAAGTTGCCGCAACAGGCACCGTCCAACACCTCGGTAGGGTGGAGAAACCACGGCTGGGTCAGACGCGTTATGCCGTACACGGCGGTGCCCAGGGTGGAATCCGGGTTCAATGTGGTGGCCTCTGGTGAGACGATGCTGTGGATGTAAACCACGCCTGGCAGCCCTGGCTTGGGGGTCATGTCAATGACCTCCACCTGGGTGGGCTGCTGGCCCCTGGTGGTCTCGGCCAGGTAGTCCTGGGCCGTGAGCATGGCCTGCTGTACTACCCTATTGGCCGGGTCTGGCTCCAGATGACTGGCTGGTTCGATCACCAAGCAAACGTTGCACAGTTGGGCGTAGGGGCTGATGGCCCCAGGGCCGGACATGTCTATAAAGTCGCCGTAGGCGGTCCTGGGGCGGAAGGAAGAGATCAAGCCGTAGCGGCGGCTGTCGTAGCCCCGGGCGCAGGTCATGATGGTCATGCCGCCCAGACGGTGGGTCCTGCCGCTGCCCACGGTGGCCACGGGCCGCCCCAAAATGCCCGGGTAGGCTACACCCGGCCCCTCGGCCTTCAGCCGAGGCTCGATGATGTCTCGTACCGTTATGATTCGCACCGACTCGCCGGGCCGCGCTATCTGGACGTCGGCCTGGGCTACCAGGGGGTCACGGTGGACCAACCGCAGGAGTTCGTCGCGGTCTATCTCCAGCACCCCCTGGTGCCATCGGGTCTGGCTGCCGAAGCGTACATCTGTGGTCTGGAAGTTGGCCAGCTCAAGACGCATGGGCTGCCTCCTGTGCCTCCGTCTCTGACGGCTCGAAGAGGGTTGGGCCGGTAACCGGGGTCTGGATGGCCTTCAGCCCGGTCCTCACGATACGCATCATGAGTGCCCGGTCAGCCTCGGGGGGCAGGTTGGGGTCGCCGCAGGGATGCTGCACCTTGACGCCCCTGACCACACGGCTGGCGTTGGCCGCCAGCCCTATGTTTGGCAGGGCACCAATCATGGCCGTGGGGATACCTTCCCGCTCCAGTTCCTTGACTATCGTTGCGCCGCAACGATGGCAGCTCCCTCAGCCAGCCACTTGTAACGCGCCCTTGACTCCGGCGGCCTTGAACTCTTGGGCAATCCTTCGTCCTATCTCCTTGGCTGGGCCTACGGCGGTCTGGTTGCCTACGGTGCTGAAGAAGTAAGGATATATACCTCCGATGACCCCTGAGTCCTCCAGTTGACGCAGGGCTGGAAGAGGCAGGGCGTAGTTTGGGTTCTTGGTGTTCAGGATTTTGGTATTGAATCCTCCGTGGGCCGACTCCCACTCGCCCACCTTCAGCTCGTTGATGCCCTCGATGGAATAGCGGAAGGCCTCCAGGGCCCGGGCGCCAGGCAGGCCGTCGGGGTTGCCCTTGGGGACTATGCCTGTGCTGACCACTATGCCGATGAGGGCAGTGGACAGGTCTTGGATGGGCGGGGCAGGTGGCACGGCCTCGTAGCGCTGCACCTGCACTTCCGACACCCATGGCCGGCCCTCCAATCTTGCCAGGAGCATCTCCAGGGCCCGTTCGTAACCCACCTTCTCCTTGAAGACCAGACGGCGGATGCCTCTGGGGATGTAGCCCTCCTCGGCCGCAGGTCCCAGGGGTTCACCTCGGGCCAGCTTTAGCCCTAGCGCCGCCATCCTGGCCAGCACCTTCTGCATCTCGGTGACGTCGGCGCCGGAGGGCACGGCTAGGAGCTCGCGGCGGTGGGTGATAATGGCGGCGTTATCGGGGTGCATGCCGGTCACCGCCGGGATACCCCTGGACTGGGCCAGGCGGCATATTAGGGCGCAGCCCAGGCCGTACCTGCCCGAATCGAAGGCTGGCCCGGCCACCACCAGGTCCGGCTTGTACTGGTCCAGGGCGGCCGCCATGGCCTCCCCCGCCTTGGCCTCGTTTTCAGCCACAAAGTTGTCGCCGCCGATGATGGTGGCCACTATGGTGGCCTGGTCCTTGAAGGCCTGCTGGAGGGCTCGGCCAGGGCCTACCGCTCCCTCCTTGACCTGCACCGGGAGGTCGGCCTTGTCCTCGCCTCCCAGGCCGCCGAAGAACTGGTTCAGGTAGTGTACTACTCGCACCGGCTTTGCCATATCTCCTCCTGCGTCCTACGGTATGAAGAGCCTGGAGTACAGGTTGCTGTATTGGTGTAGGGAGTTTCTGCGCCTGCCACCCGGCTCCTGTGGACCGGGAGG
>DAOUBE010000178.1:0-8211 GCA_034432835.1 Dehalococcoidia bacterium
TCTTCATCTTCTCCTCCTGAACTGGGCTGTCCCAGCCCTGCCGGCGATATATTACCACCGCCGGCCTCAGCCTCCCACAGGCAGGGCTGGGTTTGACGGTACACAGGGCTTTCCATACAATAGCTCCGCCTATCTACGCTTCTGGGGGAGAAATGTCTATGAAGGCCCTGGTGTACTACGGGAACAAAGACCTGCGGCTGGAGAACGTTAAGGAGCCCACCCCTGGGGCGGGCCAGGTCAAGCTCAGGGTGGACTACTGTGGCATCTGCGCCACGGACATCGAGGAGTACTTGTACGGCCCCAAGTTCATACCCACCTCACCGAACCCCGTCACCGGCAAGGGTCTGCCCGTCATCACGGGCCACGAGATCACGGGCACCGTGGTGGAGGTGGGGCCCCTGGTGGCCAACGTGGGTGTTGGCGACCGGGTGGTGCTGGACGGCGTGCTCACCTGCCGGCGGTGCTGGTGGTGCCAACACGGGTACCCTACCCAATGCCCGTCCATGGCGGGGGTGGGCTTCGCCATGGACGGAGGCCTGGCGGAGTACCTGGTGTGGCCCGCCTCCCAGGTGGTGAAGCTGCCCAAAGAGGTCAGTAGCGAGCAGGCGGCCCTGGTGGAGCCGGCCTCGGTGGCTAACCACGCCTTGCGGCGGGGCCGGGTGGCGCCAGGAGAACGGGTGGCTGTCCTGGGGGTGGGCACCGTAGGGATGCTGGCCCTCCAGGAGGCCAAGGCCAAGGGGGCAACGGTCTTTGCCGTGGACCGCCGGAGGATGAGCCTGGACATGGCTAAGCGATTGGGGGCCGACGCCACCATAAACTCCGAAGCAGAGGACGCCGGGCGACGCCTGGCCGAGCTGACGGACGGGGTGGGCCCCGACGTGGTCATCGACGCAGCCGGCGCCGCCGATACCCCCAGGCTGGCGGCCCAGTGGGTGCGACCGGGTGGAAGGGTGGTGCTGGTGGCTATCTACACCCAGAAGAGCCAGTTGGACTTTAACCTCCTGGTGGGGGCAGAGAGGGAGATAATAGGCTCGGTGGCCTACGAAACCCGGGACGTGGAAGAGGTGGTAAAGCTCATCGCCTCGGGGACGCTGAAGACCAGGGAGCTGGTGTCAGCAGTCATCGGGCTGGACCAGGTGATAGAGGTCGGCTTCGCCCGCATGATGGCCCCCACCAAGGACGTATTCCGCATCCTGGTGGCGCCGTCCCGGGGCCGCTGACGCCCTCCGGGCTGTGGCCCTGGGGCCGGTGGGTAAGCCTGTAGGACTGGTACGACAAGGCGTTCTTGTGCTAAAGTGCTGGGCGGTGGGTCTTGTGGGGACGGGGGGCGATCACAGGTCGGACCGGTGGGCTCGGAGCGCCGCCCCAACCACCGGAAGGCCTTCATCATGGCCCTAAAAGTGGATGCAGGAGAGAAGCATGATTATCGACTCCCACTGCCACGCGTGGACCGTCTGGCCTTACAAGGAGCCGGTGCCCGATCCCGGGAGCCGGGGTGTGATTGAGCAGCTCCTGTTCGAGATGGACCAGAACGGCGTTGACCAGGCGGTGATAATCTGTGCCAGGATAGACCGCAACCCGGACAACAACGAATACATCGCCGAGCAGGCCAGAAAGCATCCGGACCGTATTCACCAGTTCCCTGACGTGGACTGCTCCTGGTGGCCTACCTATCACACTCCGGGAGCGGCGGACCGCCTCAGGGAGGTGGCGGAGAGGTGGCCCATCAAGGGGTTCACCCACTACCTCAAGGCCGATGACGACGGCTCCTGGCTGTACTCCAAAGAGGGGCTGGAGTTCTTCAAGGTGGCCGCCGACAAGAAGCTCATCGCCAGCATAGCCGGAGGGCCCCAACACCAGGACGCCATACGCAAGGTGGCCCAGCGGTTCCCCTCCATGCCCATCCTGTGCCATCACCTGGCCGGGGTCCGTGCTAGTAAGGGCCCCGACGAGACGGGCCTGGAGCAGGTGCTGCCTTCGGCCAAGCTGCCCAACATCTACATCAAGGTTTCCGGCTTCTACTACGGGTCCAGGAGCCAGTGGGACTACCCCTTCTGGGATGTGCTATGGGTGGTGCGAACGCTCTACGAGCACTTCGGGCCGTACCGCATGTGCTGGGGGTCCGACTACCCGGTCTGCGGAAGACACATCACCTACCGCCAGAGCATCGAGGCGTTCCGCACCCACTGTACTTTCGTCCCCGAGCAGGACAAGGCCTGGATCCTTGGGGATACCCTCAACAGGCTGCTGACCACCCGACAGGCCATGTAGGATGGGGCTGGGGGCTCTGCGCCCTCTGACCACGACGCCAGGGTTGGCGGGGCAGCGTGAGGCTGCCCCGGGCTTTGGGAAAACTGGGGGGACTGATGGCAGGGTACCGGGTGGGCAAGGATTTGGTGCGGGCCGTTGCCCTGGCGAGGTCGGCAAGCTGGGTGGCCATTGCTGCCTTGGTGGCGGCCATCATCATCGGGTTCTTCCAGGGCCAGCCTACCGAGGGCCAAGGCCCCACCAGCCTGTCGGGCAGGGTGGTGAACGGGACTCCAGGGGCATCGGTGCCTGTAGACCTGGCTATTACCCTGCGGGCCTATCGCGAGAGCCTGTTGCTGGGCCAGTGGACAACCACCCTTGATGAGGATAGGCAGTTCCTCTTCCCCGAGGTGCCCCTGGGGCCCGGGGTCTCCTTTGTGGTGAGCACGGAGTACCTGGGTGTCCCCTATGCCATGAGGTTCGATGGCGGTCTGCCCCGCTCTCCTGTGGACCTGGTGATTTACGAGACCGCTCCCCTGGGCAGCGCATCCCTGGTGTTGGACTCGGCGGTGGTAGTGTCGGAGGTTGCCCTCCAGCAGGGGCGCATGACCATAGTGGAGATTCACAGGCTGGAAAACGGCAGCCAGCACACCTTGGTCCCCGCCGAGGGCACCGGTGCCGTGCTCAACATCCCGGTGGTGGGTGAAGCCAGCGACCTGCGGGTGCAGACCGACCTTCCTGTAAGGACTGCGCTGGCCCCGGAAGAAAACCCGCCGTACGTCCCAGGGCCTGGAGAGGCGGAGGCCGATCTGCTCCGGAGGAGGCTGGTGGAGCTTAGCGGGGGTACGGTAGGGGCCGCGTCGCTGGATCGGTTGACCCTAGCCAGAGGCGAGCGCTTCGCCCTGAGCTCGCCCATACCCCCAGGCCAGTACGATGTCATCGTCACCTATACCGTCCCCTACAGCCCCGACCCCCTGCGCTTCGTGTATTCGCCCAGCTTCAGCACGCGCACCTTCGACGTGCTGGTCCCAGAGGGCATGGGCACCGCCCAGGGCCCTGGCCTGAGGCCCCGGCCAGGCCTGGCCTTCCAAGGCGTCAACTTCCAGGTGTGGGAGGTGGCCAACCTGTCGCCCGGCGGACAGGTCACGGTCACCATCAGGGCCAGGGGCAGGGCTCACTGTGGGAGGGGCTGACAGGCAACGCCGCCGTCATGGGGCTAGTCTCCGCGGCGGGCCTGGTTCTGGCGGGGGCCGTGGTGTACACCCTGGCCTGGAGAAGGAGGCGGGGCCTGCTGCGGAGAAACGTCCAGTACCGGCCCGCCCGCCACTGACCGTCCGGCTTCTGCTCGTCCATCCACCGTGGTAGAATACCGCCAGCCCTGGCCCGGCAGTCCCTACCTCTGGGGCACCCCGTCGCCCCAGGTTGGGGGCAGCCAACCTGTGTTGCGGTTAGTTCGGGCTGGGGGAAAGGGCCGGCCGGAGCTCCTCTAGAGCTGGGCTGGCACCTCATCACCACATCCTGTAGGAGGCGGCGATGAAGATCGTGGATGTGACCACTTTGCACTGCGACGCTGGCTGGAGGCCGTGGAGCTTTGTCCGCATACGTACCGACGACGGGCTCACCGGCTACGGGGAGTGCAGCGACAATCGCAACCCCCGGGCCATCGCCGGCTGCGTGGAGGACCTGAAGGACCTGCTCATTGGCCGCGACCCCCGTCCCGTTGAGATGATCTACGCCGACCTGTACCGCCGCACCCGTCAGAGCCGGGGTGGCATCGCCCAGAAGGCCATTGCGGGAATCGACTGCGCCCTGTGGGACATCAAGGCCAAGGCCCTAGGCGTTCCTGTGTACGAGCTCTTCGGGGGGCCCACCCGGGACAAGGTCCGCCTGTACTGGTCCCACTGCGGCACGTACCGCGTCACCCAGCAGCAGCACCTGGGCACCCCACCCCTGCGAACCCTGGAGGATGTGGCGGAGCTGGGCAGAGAGGTAGTGAGGCGAGGGTACACCGCCCTGAAGACCAACATGATCATCACCGGCAACCCGGCCACGGTGGTGTGGCAGGGCTTCGGTGGGGGCTATGGCACCACCGACCGCAACCCCACCCGGGCCCTGGTGAGGAGCGTGGAGGCCCTCATAGGCACCTTCCGGGAGGCCGTGGGTGACGACGTGGACATCTGCCTGGACTTGAACTTCAACTTCACCACCGAGGGCTTTATCCGACTGGCCCGGGCGGTGGAGCCCTTCGACCTGCTGTGGGTGGAGATAGATACCTACGACCCTCAGGCGCTGCTGCAGATCAAGCAGTCCACGGCCAGCCGCATCTGCTCGGGTGAGAACCTGTACACCACCCGCGATTACCGGCCCTTCTTCGAACTGCACGCCATGGATGTGGCCATGGTGGACATACCCTGGAACGGGTTCACGGCCTCCAAGAAGATCGCGGACATGGCTGAGGCCTATGAGATTAACGTGGCTCCCCACAACTATTACAGCCACCTGTCCACACTGATGAGCGCCCACCTGTGCGCCTGCATCCCCAACGTGCGCATAATGGAGTCGGACGTGGACGACGTCCCCTGGAAGGATGACCTCATCACCGAGCCCCTGGAGATCAAGGACGGGCACCTGACGATCCCCAAGAAGCCGGGATGGGGCGCCGATTTGAACGAGAAGGAGCTGGCCAAGCACCCCTGGCCTCGGTAGAACACCTCTCATCCCCTGAGCCCAGGGTGAGGCAGACCCAAAGGAAGGGAGCAGGAGGTCCCGCCTTGGGACTAATAGCCTCACGATTGGCCAGAAGCCCCTTGACACCTGACGGATATTACATGATATTCGTAACTTGTACCGCGAGGGCCGGAAGCGTCAGCCCCGGCCCTCGCGGGATGGCTGAATCCAACGGCGGCAGTCTATAGACCGAAAGCTCCGGTCCCCCGCTGAGGCGCCTGGAAGTCGTGGCCTGCTGACGCTGGTAGCATGTCGGTGTTTTGAGGGAGGATACATGGAGAGTCAGCACGACGCTCAGCAGGTCGCCAGGTTGCTTTGGGCCAAGCACTTCCTTTTCCTGGACCCGTCCAGGTTCCCTGGGGAGGACGAGGAGGCCTCTGGCCCCGTGGCGGAGTCCCCGGGGGGCGAGGAGCGTCACCCTACGCCCACCAGCCCCCACGCCGAGCCCTGAAGGATTGCTCCCGGCCCACGGAGCCGCGGAAGAAGGAGCGTTTCCTGTCCTTGCACCCACCGAAATTCGAAGGGTCTCTCACCGCCCTGCCGCACTGTCCCGCTGCGCCCACCCTACAGCGATCCAGCGTAAGGCCAGGCCCGGTCCTGTTCCCTTGCCTTGGTGCCCTGCTAGGGATGCTGCTTACTCCAGGAGGGTGTACCCACCCGGCCCCCAGCCGTGCTATACCAGTGCTGCGATAAGGGGAGGTGGCCCACCCCTACCAGGTCTTTGGCCTTCCGCCCAGAATGAGACTTTAACCCCCTGACCCTTGTAGCTCCCCACTCCAGGGGAGACAGAGGAGCGAGGGCACCCAGCACAAGCGAGGAGAAGCCAAGCCCCCATCCCTTGTGCCTGCCAGCCGGGACACGTATACTTGGATACATGTTTTGTCACGGTGGCTGAGATGGAGTTTGCGGGCTGGGGGATTGTGATTGCTTAGGTCCCGGCGTTTCTGGATTGGCGTCGCCGTCAGCGCACTGTTCCTCTACCTGTTCTTTCGCAACCTGCGCCTGAACGAGATAGGGGAAGCCTTTGCCAGCGCCAACTACTGGCTCATTGGGCCTGCCGTGGCCATCTACTTTGTCTCCGTCCTGTTTCGCGCCCTGAGGTGGCGCTTCGTTCTATCGCCCATAGGGCGCTTCTCTACCCTCCGCCTCTTCCCCGTAGTGGTGGTGGGCTACATGGCCAACAACCTGCTCCCTGTGCGCCTAGGCGAGCTGGTCCGGGCCTACTATGTTAGCCAGCGAGAAAAGGTGAGCGGCAGTTCCAGCCTGGCCACCATCATCATCGAGCGGGTATACGACGGGTTGACGCTGCTGCTGTTCCTGGCCCTGGCGGCGGCCTTCCTGCCCCTGGCTGGCATCGTGGATGGCCTGGGAGAGCGCTCGGGCGTGCCGTGGCTGCTCCTCCTGGGGGCTGTGGGCGGCGCCTTCGTGGGGGCCATCGTCATCCTGACCGTGCTGGCCACCTTCCCCAGGCTCCACGGCCTGGTGCTATGGCTGCCAAGACTGCTCCCCAGCCGCCTCAGGCCTCGGGCAGCCCAGATCATCAGCCTGTTCCTGGAGGGGCTGGCCATCCTCAAAAGCCCCCGCCGGCAGGTGGGGGTGCTGCTCCTCTCTGTTCCTGTATGGGTCTGCGAAGGGGCCATGTACCTGGTGGTGAGCCTGGGCTTCGGCCTGCAGCAGTCACTGGGCAGCTTCGGGCTGCTGGTGGGGGCCATGCTCCTGGCTACGGCGGTGGCCAACCTGGCCGTTTCCCTGCCCTCCTCGCAGGGAGGCGTGGGCCCCTTCGAGTTCTTCGCCGCCTCCAGCCTTGTGCTGGTGGGTGTGGCCGAGGGCACGGCCAAGGCCTACGCCCTGGTGCTGCACCTGGCCCTGCTGGCGCCCGTGACCCTGGCCGGGCTGGTCATCCTCTGGTGGGAGAACCTCTCACTGACCCAACTCGCCCGAGTAGGGGGTACCCGAGAGCCGCCAGGGTACGGCGCCGCGGACGTGCCGCTGAAGCAGGTTCCCAAGGGAGAGAAGCCGTGAGAGTGGGGATCATAGGCGGGGGTGCAGCGGGGCTGAGTGCCGCCTACGAGCTGGTCAAGAAGGGCCATCAGGTGGAGGTGTTCGAGCGCGCCCCCTTCCTGGGAGGCCAGGCCTCCACCTTCGAGGTGGGGGGAGCCCGGCTGGAGCGGGGCTACCACCACCTGTTCATGAGCGACAGGCATATGGTGAACCTGATCCACGAGCTGGGGCTGGGCCACAAGCTCAAGTGGATCGACTCCCGGGTTGGGTTGTTCTACAACGGACGTATCTGGCCTTGGACCTCGCCCATGGACATCCTCCGCTTCAAGCCCCTGAGCCCCATAGACCGGCTGCGCCTGGGCCTGGTGACCTTCTACCTACAGAAGACCAGCAACTGGCGGCGTTTCGAGAAGACCACGGCCAGCCAGTGGCTGCCCAAGTACATGGGCAGGCGCCCTTACCAAGTGGTATGGGAGCCCATGCTCAAGGGCAAGTTCGGCAGCCACTACCAGACCATCAGCATGGCCTGGCTGTGGGGCAAAATCTACCTGCGGGTGGCCTCCCGGGGAAGCATGCTCCAGAAGGAAAAGCTGGGCTACCCCATGGGCAGCTTCGGCGAGGTGTTCGACGTGCTGGCCCATCGCATCCAGCAGGCGGGGAGTCAGGTTTATACCAGCGCCACGGTAAAGCGAGTGGTGGTGGAGGAGGGCAAGGCCTGTGGGCTGGAGGTGGAGATGCCGGAGAAGGGCAGCCACGTGCGCCCCTTCGACCGCATAATCGCCACCGTACCCTCCTTTGTGTTCACCAGGCTTGTGCCGACCCTGCCCCAGGACTACATGGAAAAGCTGACGGGGGTCACCTACTTGGCCGCCGTGGTGGTGGTCCTGGTGCTGGACCGGCCTCTGTCCCACATCTACTGGCTCAACGTGGCCGACCGCTCTATCCCCTTCATCGCCGTGGTAGAGCAGACCAACTTCATCCCGCCCGAGCACTACGGGGGCAAGCACATCGCCTACCTGGCTAACTACCTGGGCAAAGACGACCCCTTGTACCACAAGGACCGCGAGGAGCTCATGGGGGTGTACATGGAGCACCTTAAGAAGATCAACTCCCAGTTCCAACCCTCGTGGATTCAGGAGTTTTACTACCACCGAGAAGAGGCGGCCCAGCCCGTCATCCCCGCGGGCTACTCCCAGCGCATCCCGTCCATGAAGACCCCCATACCCGGCCTCTACC
>DAOUBE010000179.1:0-3067 GCA_034432835.1 Dehalococcoidia bacterium
GCCACCTCCTTTCTGGTCTATTCTCACCCAGAAGTGTGGCCCCTTCTGCTTCTACTTTTCCACGCCTACTGTCTCATATCTATCTGAACTTTTTCATGGCCATGTTAGCACAGTGGTGCTGCACCGCCTGGAAGCTGCCCACCGGCCTGCCGAACTGGGTGCGTTGCTTCACGTAGTCCACGGTCATCTCCAGCACCCGCTGGGCGGCCCCCAGCATCTGGGCGCAGCGGGCCACGGCCGCCCTCTGGACCGCCCGCTCCACCACTGGCCAGCCCAATCCCTCCGACCCCACCAGAGCGCTCAGGGGCACCCTCACAGCCTTCAACGATACCTCGCAGGGCCGGTCTCCTCCCACGCTGTTCATGGGCCGCACCTCTACGCCCTGGGCGCTGGAGGGGACCAGGAACAGGCTCAGGCCCTCCTCGGGCCGGGAGCCCTCCGCCGTGTGGGCGGCTACTAACAGGTAGTCGGCCACATGGGCGTCGGTCACAAAAAGCTTGGTCCCCTGGAGGACGTAGCTGTCGCCGATGGATTTGGCCGTGGCCTGAATGTCCTCTGGCCTGTAGCTGCCGGCGGCCTCGGCCACCGCCAGGGTGACGAAGGCTTGGCCCCTGGCGACGGCTGGTAGCAGCCGCTGTCGTTGCCTGTCCGAGCCCGCGTCCAGCAGGGTCAGGGCACCCAGGGCGGTGGAGAAGAAGGGCCCCGGCAACAGGGACCGGCCTGCCTCTTCCAGAAGCACCAGCAGGTCCAGAAAATTGCCGCCGCTGCCGCCAAGGGACTCGGGCAGGGGCAGGCCCAACCAGCCCTGGCCGGCTATCTGGCGCCACAGGTCGTCGGTGTAGCCGCGGGGGTCCCGCTCCATGGCCCGCACCAGGGAGGGCGGGCAGGCCGATGCCAGGAACTGGCGGGCGCCGTCCCGCAGCATCTGCTGGAACTGGCTCAGCTCCAGGTCCACAGTTTGGTCCCACTCCTTTCGTCGAGGGGTGTGGGGCCGCCTCAAGGCTCTCCCAAGTATCTCCCTCAAGCCGCAGGGGGATTAAGAGCTGGGCACACCCGGGTCCTAGGCAGGGACCGCCGTCCCCGCACTCTTAAGGATACTGCCTCTACCTCGCCCGTGGCAGGGCCCCGACGGGACAAGCCTCCACAAGGCCTGGCAGAGGCGCACACCCCCTCTGCACTCCCCCTGCACCCTATCCCCATCCGGTCCTACTACCCTACCAGAAGCGTAGCAGCAACACCATGGGTGCAGGGTCAATTCAAGCAGCAGAAGGAAGCCTCTGACGGCGGGCTACACGGCTAGGCTGAAGGGTGGGTAGCGATCGGTGACAAGTATGAAGGCGTAGCCGATGACCCGGTTGGTGTACCGCATGGTGCCCACCACAAAGTCGAACAGGCCCCGGGGGTAGCGGCCAGTAAACAGGATGACGAACCAGGCAATTATAACTACCACCACTACCCCGATGTAGAGGAAGAACAGGAGGATGTAATGGGGTATGGCCAGAAACCACTTTATCAGGGGCAGCCAGCGGTTCAGGTCCCGTGGGACGTCAGGGTACGGGAAGTCCAGGCGGACAGCCTGCTCCTCGTCAGTGGAGGGATATTCGTCCCGAAGGAGGAAAAGATAGGCGATGACCCGGTTACTGAAACGGAGGAGCTGGAGATTCCAGTCGAACCACCAGCGGGGATACTTCTGCCGAAACAGGATCATCAGCAGGGGGGCACCGAAGAGCAGGCCCCCGGCACCCAAGGCGAAGCCCCAGGACGTGTCTCCGTTGTTGTCGGAGAAGTTTCCACCTCCGCTGACCAGCCCCAGCACAATGGCGATGGGGATGATGGCCAGGATCCTGAAGAAGGAACTTAAACGGTCCAGGGGCCTGTCGGGATAGTCAACGGAGAACTGCACAGGGTAGGGGGCTGAGGCTGGGCCACGGCATCACCTCCAAAACAGATTGTGTCAGAGGTCACCATGGACAACGACCCGACGAGGGGAAGGGATGAAGAGCTCCCGGTCGGACTCGTTCCGCCACACCACGCCACACCAGATGGTATGATACACCCCATCAGGCAGAAATGCCTTCAAGGGCCTACGCTCACTTATGTCACTTTACCACGGTGACGGGACGGTAACGGGCGGCTACCACCACCGGTTATGCCCAGCCTATGCCCTATCGGGCCTTCTCCAGGGCCCTGGCTAGTAACAGGTCCGCCCAGGCCTGGGCCCTTTGGACCTCCCCCGGGGCCAGAGGCCCCTCGCCACCGGCCACGTAGAAGTTTTCGGCAGGGACGACGACGTTGCAGCCAAGCTGGAGCAGCCGACGCTCTATCTGCTTGGCGGCGGAGCCAGCGAACCAGGAGCGGAGCTTGGTGTCGAAGGCTGCGGCCAGCACACCGGAGAGGGAGCCGGGCTCTAGCTGGCCCAGGAAGGCCCGCATGTCCGGCGAGGGCCGGAGACCTTGAGTGGGCCCCCCAACCACTATCAAACGGTACGAGGAGACCTCGGCCGGCGAGATGTGGGCGACGTTGGCCAGGCGGACCTGGTGGCTCTGCTCCAGCCTGGCGGCGATGGCCTGGGCCAGCTTCTCGGTGTTGCCATACTTGCTGTCATAGAGGACCAGAATTCGCATATCCATCCTCCCCCTTTCTCCACCAGTTTCTACCAGTTATGTGAAGAGGAGATGAACAAACCGGGGAGGGACGTGACGCCAGTGTGAAAGCTTCCTGGCAAGTAACCGCACCACCCCTGGCAGGGCTGATCCTGCACCCGCAATCCTCCACGGTGCCCTCCGTTGGTGTGGAAAGTACATCAGTGAGACGGGAGTCCAGCGCTTGGCCTTGAGGGAGCCAACGGGGGGCCTGCTTGACGTAGCATCCCGATAGAGGTGTTGTTCACCCAAGGTGGATGTACCTCCCTGGCCTTCTCTCCCTGGTCCTTGCTACACCACCGCTGTAATCAAGGGGTGTAGCCTAACCCAGGCCGACCTCTCAGCCCTGGGAGTGTCCCGCCGCTACATGGTCCCGATGAAGGGTCATCCTGAGAAAGGGGAGCGAGAGAAGAATCCGGAGGGAG
>DAOUBE010000180.1:0-18791 GCA_034432835.1 Dehalococcoidia bacterium
CCTGGACTACAACACCCCAGCCCAGTATCTTACTAAGCACCACCCAGAACTGGTCCCTAAAATAGCCCGACTGTCTCATATGTACTGAACCAGTACATTTCGTTGACGCCCCTCTCCAGCCCAGGCTACAATATCCTGGTTACTCACACGCAGGCAGTCCAGCATGAGCTCCGAGGCAAGAGAAGAGATCCCCAAGGCCTACAGGCCCGCCGATGTGGAAGGGCGCCTATACTCTTTCTGGATGGACAGGGGCTACTTCACCCCCAAGATAGACCCCTCGCGCAGGCCCTTCGTCATCATCATGCCGCCGCCCAACGTCACCGGCGAGCTGCACCTGGGCCACGCTCTTACCGCCACCGTGGAGGACACCCTCACCCGCTGGCACCGCATGATGGGCGACCCCACCCTGTGGCTGCCCGGTGTGGACCACGCCAGCATCGCCACCCAGTGGGTGGTGGAGCGCCAACTGGCCAAGGAGGGCCTCACCCGCCACGACCTGGGCCGGGAGAGGTTCCTGGAGCGGGTCTGGCAGTGGGTGAACAAGTACGGCAACATCATCGACAACCAGCACAAGCGCCTGGGCGCCTCCTGCGACTGGACCCGCCGCAGGTTCACCATGGACCCGGGCCCCAGCCGCGCCGTGCGCACCACCTTCGTCAACCTGTACAGGGACGGCCTCATCTATCGCGCCGAGCGCATCATCAACTGGTGCCCCCGATGCTCCTCCGCCCTCTCTGATCTGGAGGTGGTCCACCAGGAGATCGAAGGCAAGCTGTACTTCATCCGCTATCCCCGGCTGGATGGCCAAGGCCATGTCACCGTGGCCACCACCCGGCCCGAGACCATGCTGGGCGATACCGCCGTGGCTGTGAATCCCGAAGACCAGCGCTACTCCAACCTGGTAGGCAAATGGCTCCGCTTGCCCATCATCGGCCGAGAGCTGCCTGTGGTGGGCGATTCTGCCGTGGACCCGGCCTTCGGCACCGGCGCCGTCAAGGTGACCCCAGGCCACGACCCGGTGGACTTCGAGATCGGGCAGCGCCACAACCTCCCTATCGTCACCGTCATCGGCCAGGACGCCAGGATGACCGCCCAGGCCGGCCCCTACCAGGGCCAGGAGCGCTTCAAGGCCCGCCAGGCCATCGTGGAGCAACTGCAGCGCGAGGGCCTGCTGGAGAAGGTGGAGCCTTACCGGCACTCCGTGGGACACTGCCAGCGCTGCAATACCATCGTGGAGCCCCTCATCAGCCCCCAGTGGTGGGTCTCCATGAAGCCTCTGGCCGAACCCGCCATTCGAGTGGTGAAGGATGGCGATATCGTCATTGTGCCAGAGCGCTTCACCAAGGTCTATCTGAACTGGATGGAGAACATCCGGGACTGGTGCATTAGCCGACAGCTCTGGTGGGGCCACCGCATCCCCGTCTGGTACTGCCGCCACTGCGGCAAGGAGACGGTGGAGCTGGAGGACCCCACCCGCTGCGCTCACTGCGGCTCCGCGGCCATAGAGCAGGACCCCGACGTGCTGGACACCTGGTTCAGCTCCGGCCTCTGGCCCCACTCCACCCTGGGCTGGCCCGACCAGACCCAGGACCTGGCCTACTTCTACCCCACCACGGTCATGGAGACGGGGTACGACATCCTGTTCTTCTGGGTAGCCCGCATGATAATGATGGGCCTGTACAACACCGGCCAGGTCCCCTTCCGGTATGTCTATCTCCACGGCATGGTCCGGGACGCCCAGGGTGTGAAGATGAGCAAGACCAAGGGCAACGTCCTGGACCCCCTCCAGCTCATCGACATGTACGGCACTGACGCCCTGCGCTTCGCCCTGACCACGGGCACCTCCCCCGGTAACGACCTGCGCCTGGGCGAGGCCAAGCTGGAGGCCAGTCGCAACTTCGCCAACAAGCTGTGGAACGCCGCCCGTTTCGTCATGCTGAACCTGGAGAACGCCCAGGGCCTGCAGGGCTGGTACCAGTTGGGCCCCCTGGCCCACCGAGAGGACCGCTGGATAGTCAGCCGCCTGAACCAGGTCACGGGCCAGGTGCGCAAGTTCCTGGAGGACTTCCAGCTAGGCGAAGCCCAGCGGGTGCTTTACGACTTTATCTGGAGCGAGTTCTGCGACTGGTATATCGAGCTGTCCAAGGTACGTCTGCGCTCGGGCCAGGGCCCTTCGCCCCTACCGGTGCTGGCCCACGTGCTGGAGCGCACCCTGCGCCTGCTCCATCCTGTCATGCCCTTCATCACCGAGGAGATTTGGCGCAACCTGCTCCAGCGCCTGCCCCAGGAGGGCAACCTGCCCGAGTCCATCATGATTGCACCCTACCCGGAGGCTGACCCTTCCCGCATCGACCCCCAGGCCGACCAGGAGATGGCCCAGGTCATCGCCGCCATCCGGGCCATCCGCAACGCCCGTGCGGAGCTGCGGGTGGAGCCCGCTCGGCTCATCGAGGCCGTGGTGGAGCCAGGCCAGCACCGGCGCCTGGTGGAGGACGAGGCCGCGGCCATCGCCAGCCTGGCCAGGGTGGAGCCTCTCCACATCCTGGACGGCCTAGGCAGGGCTGCCCCTCCCCAGCGGGGCATAAACATGGTGGTGGGAGGCATCGTGGTCTCCCTACCCCTGGCAGAGGTGGCAGACCTGGCATCCCAGCGCCAGCGCCTGGCTAAGGAGCTGGAGGAGGCCAACGCCAACGTGGAGCGCATCCGCGGCCTCCTGTCCCGCCCGGACTTCGTGGAGAAGGCCCCGGAGGACGTGGTGGAGCGGGAGCAGGAGCGCCTCAAGGCCCTGGAGGAGAAGCAGGAGCGCCTGCGCCAGATCCTCTCCCAGCTCCAGACTTAGCCCCTACCCTCTACCATTCACCGCAGAGCACACTGAGGCCGCCGAGAGAGTGCCAATCCCACCTCTGGCAGAAGCGGCAGCTTCAGATTCTTCTGCTTCCGTAGGGGAAGTCTGGCGGGGGGAGTCCGTGCGCCGCGGGCGCCCGTGGCAGGGCGAAGGGCTCCCAGGCCCCGTCAGGGCTGAAGGCTGGCCGGGCGGCTGGTCCCCCTCAGCCGCTGAAGGCGCAGCAGCCCCTTGCGCGTGTCGCTGGCCACCCGCGCCGGCTCCGAGTTCTTGACCCGGCGCTTGAACAGCCAGTAGGTGAACTCCTTGTGCTCCGTCAGGCTCATACTGCTCCAGGATGGGTAGCCCGTCTCCGCGCGGAACTGCTTCAGCAGCCTGTCCCGGGTCTCGCCGTAGATACGCTGGTAGGCCTCCTCCACCAGGTCCTCGCTGTCTGGCCGGCCATTGGCGCGGCGCTGCTTCCGCACCTCCTCCTCCACCGCCAGGAGCAGCGCCTCCTCTACCACCACACCGTACCAGAAATTCAGGAAGGCCCTGTACTTGCTGGCGCCCACCAGCCCCTTGAACTGGCTCACCGTCATCTGCACTGGGAGCCGGCCGTAAAAGAAGAGCTGCTCCCGCTCCTCCAGTGGGACCAGCTCCTCCAACGCTGAGCACAGCCGCTCCGCCAGCACCAGCCAGTCGAAGGCCTCCCCCAGAAGCAGGTAGCAGTAGTGCCTGTCGTCCACCGTCTCCTCAGGCAGTGTCCACCGGCCTACAGCCTCCAGCAGGGCCACGTGCCAGGGCACCCCCGACAGCACCGCCTCCCTCATCCGCAGGATGACCTCCTCGGCAGTAGGGGTCAGGCTCCTGTTGTGGCCGTCCTCGGGCGAAGTGCCGTGGCCGTTGCGCTGGAAGCCCTCCTCGGTGGCCTCTTGGTAGCTGCGGTCTATGTCGGGTCCGTGAGGCATGGCGCGGCCCTGGTCCTCCCTCATCTCAAGCTGGCCATCATACGGGCCCTCTCCGGCTTGGGCGCCTTGATGAAGGCCAGGAACTGCTGGGCGGGCATGGTGTTCACAATGTGGTGGGGCTGGCACCAGCCCCGACGGGCCACGGCCACGCCGATGCGCATCTGGTCCAGGGTGGCGGAGACATGGGCGTCGGTGTTGATGACCATGGGCACCCCCAACTCCCTGGCCCGCATGACGTGCACGTCCTTCAGGTCCAGCCTCTCCGGAGAGCCGTTGATCTCCAGGATGGTACCGGTCTCGGCGGCGGCCTGGAACAGAGCCTCCATGTCCACGTCTATGGGGTCTCGTTCGCCGATGAGCCGGCCCGTGGGATGGGCTATGATGGTGACCAGCGGGTGGTGCATGGCCCGGATGATGCGTTGGGTCATCCTGGCCCGCTCCTGCTCCATGGCCGAGTGCACTGAGGCCACCACCACGTCCAGTTCGGCCAGCACCTCATCTGGGTAGTCCAGGCTCCCGTCGGCCCTTATGTCCACCTCGGAGCCACACAGGATGCGGATGGGGTACCGCCCCTCCATCTGCCGCAGCAGGCGAATCTGCTCTCGCAGCCGCTCCTCCGTTAGCCCGTTGGCGATGCCCCGGCCCACCGAGTGGTCGGTCATGGCGACGTACTGGTAGCCCCGGGCTGCCGCGGCGGCGATCATCACCTCCAGGGGCTCGCGCCCGTCGCTCCAGTCGCTGTGGACGTGGAGGTCTCCCTTTATATCGCCCACCTCCACCAGCCGGGGCAGGGCGTGCTCCGCCGCCAGGGCCACCTCGTTGGTACCTTCTCGGATTTCGGGTGGGATGTACTGGAGGCCCAGGCGGGCGTAGAAGCTCTCCTCATCGGCGAACTTCTCCATGGCCCCCGTCTTCATGTCGGTGATGCCGTACTCGCTCAGGGACAGCCCCATCTTGTTGGCGAAGTCCCGCAGGATGATGTTGTGCTGCTTGCTGCCGGTGAAATACTGGAGGAGGGAGCCGTAGGCCTCGTCCTCCACGAAGCGCACATCCACCTGCACCCCAGGATGCACCACCACGCTGCCCTTCTTGGGCCCCTTACCCAGCACCTCCACCACCCCGGGCAGGGCAGCCAGGGCCTCTATCACCGACGCTGGGTCCTCGGCGGTGCCCATGATGTCAATATCACCCACCGTCTCCCGCCAGCGACGCAGGCTGCCGGCGGCGTCGATGCGGTGCAGGCCGGGGCAGCGCTGCCGCAGGGCCGCCATCACCTGCTCCGCCGCGGGCAGGGCCCGCCATAGGGGGTAGCGGGTCTCCTTGGAGCGCTGGTAGAAGACGTGGATGTGGCGGAGGATGTTGTCCAGGGTCTTCTGGCCCATGCGAGGGAGTTGGGCGGCCCGCCCGTCCAGGATGGCCCTCTCCAGCTCCTCCACCGTCTCCACCTTTAGCTCGGTGGCCAGGAGCATGGCCGTCTTGGGGCCAATGCCCGGCACCTTCATCAGGGTCAGGGCGCCTTTGGGCAGCTCCTCCTTCAGCTCCTCATAGGCCCGAACCTTCCCCGTGGTCACAAACTCCTTGATCTTCTTCTCTATGGCCTCGCCGACCCCAGGGATCTCAGGGAACTCCTCCTCACGCTTCACCACCTCCTCCAGGGGGAAGGGCAGGTGCTCGATGCTGCGGGCGGCCCGCTGGTAGGCCCGCACCTTGAAGATGCTCTCCCCCTTCATCTCCAGAAGGGCGGCCATGTTCTCGAAGAGCTCCGCTATCTCGGCATTAGTAGGCATGTCACCCCTGGCCCCAGGTAGCCCTCACCTTCAAGGGTACCACAAAACGTATCCCGTAGTGAGTAGAAGAAAATCCGAGGTCTTTGTTGTCCACCAGCCCGGCGGCCAGCCCTGCCGCCTGTACCTGCTGGAAGGTGGCGAAGCCCGGCTTGCCGCCGGTGTGTTTCTTCTTGGGGATGACCACCCACAGGGCGCCATGGGGCTGGAGCTGGGGCGTGAGGCGCTGGAAGAGGGGTATCACATCCTCCTCCCTCTCCACCCAGGCCAAGACCACGTCTTTCCTGGCCCCGTCATCGACGACGTGGCACATCCCCGCCGCAGCCTCCAGGAAGGCCGTCCGGAAATCCTCCGGCGCGGCCACCAGCGCCACCCGGTGCCCCTGCTTGACACCCAGCTTGCCAAGAAAATCGGGAGACATACTAGGCTCGCGGCCAAGCTATCGTTGGCTTCCAGATGGGACAAGGAAAATCGGGCATTGGACTAAATCAACTGGAGCTCTTCCATGGCTTTCTGCTCGTCCTAGTGGGCGATGAACATGATGATCTTTGGCTCCGCGCCTGTCTTCTGGACAAAATAGGTCACGTCAAACTCCACCAGCCTGTCGCCGGTCTTCCTGAAGGTTACGCCCCAGTGGACTTTCACCATGGAGTACTCGTTACTGATGGGCACCTCGTCCGCCGAGAGGGCCCTGGCCGAGGTCTGGCCGACGCTTCTGTAGAACTCCGCGGCTTGGGCGGCCAGTCTGAGGAACCGGCCTTACCCTGGGCGATGGCTCCCCTGGGACCGGCTGAGATGAAGGTATCGGCGAAGAACTGGGCACTCCGGGCGATATCCAGCGCCGCGAAGGCCCTCTCATACTCTGCAAACAACCTCTTGACTGAAGGGTCCTTGATCACGGGGGCCTCTCTAGCGGTTCCCTATTTAACGGCCAAACCACCGCAAGGTCATCCCTCCGGCAACCTTTTCAGAAGACCACCGGGTGCAGCCCCGCCTCTTTCTGCTGCGGGCGTGCAAGCTTCCTGCCCCATCCCTTCTGGGGGAGATGGCGGGACCTAAAGGGGGCAGCTAGGCGCCGTGGCACCTCTTGTACTTCTTGCCGCTGCCGCAGGGGCAGGGGTCGTTGCGACCCACCTTATGAGCGCCGGCGGCCACTGGCTCCCGGTTCCCCCTGGCCGAGCCCATGACGGCGGCCATGGGGCTGGCCTTGGCGCCGTCGGGTTTGGCCGGGGCTGCCGCGCTGGCCTGGATGGCCACCCGGTAGATAGTGTGCACCACGTCCCGCTGGATCCTGGCCTTCAGCTCCTCGAACATCCGGTGGCCCTCGGTCTTGTACATGGTCAGGGGGTCCCGCTGGCCGTAGGCGTGCAGACCCACGCCCTGCCTCAGGTTCTCCATGGCCGTCAGGTGCTGCACCCAATGGGTGTCAATGGCCCTGAGCATCACCAGCCGCTCCAGCAGGCGCATGTTCTGGGGGCCCATGGCCTCCTCACGCTCCTGGTACAGCCTCTCGGCGTACTCCTGGAGCTGCTGCTCTATCTCGTCGCGGCTGAAGCGGACCAGGGACTCCCTGTCCTTGAGCTCTTTGGGCAAGGGGAAGATGGTCTGGAGCTCTGAGAGGAGGCCCTTGACGTTCCAGTTGTCGGGGTCCTTACCCACCAGGAAGTCGTTGAGTATCTCCTGGATCTCCCTCTTAAGCATGGCCAGGATGTTGGCCTTCAGGTCCACGCCCTCCAGCACCTTGCGGCGTTCGGCGTAGATCACCTCCCTGTGCCGGTTCAGGACGTCGTCATAGTCCAGGAGGTGCTTCCTTATGTCAAAATGGTAGGCCTCCACCTTGACCTGGGCGCTTCCCAGGGCCTTGGTGACCAGCTTGTTCTCCAGGGGGGTATCCTCGTCCACGCCCGCCCAATTCATGAAGGCCTTGATGCGGTCCCCGCCGAAGCGCCGCATCAGGTCGTCCTCCAGGGAGGCGTAGAAGCGGGTGGTGCCGGGGTCGCCCTGGCGACCCGAGCGGCCCCGGAGCTGGTTATCTATGCGCCGGGCCTCGTGGTGCTCGGTGCCGATGACGTAAAGGCCGCCCAGGGACACTACCAGGTCGTGGTCCTTCTGCCACTGCTCCTGGGATATGTCCAGGCCAGCCAGGTTGCCCCCCAGAATGATGTCCGTGCCGCGGCCGGCCATGTTGGTGGCCACCGTCACCGCGCCCGGACGCCCGGCCTGGGCCACTATCATGGCCTCTTTCTCGTGGTGCTTGGCGTTCAGCACCTGGTGGGGAACGCCCCGGCGGGCCAGTAGCTGGCTCAGCCGCTCCGACTTCTCGATGGAGGTGGTGCCCACCAGCACCGGCCGGCCCTTTCTATGGTTCTCCTCAATGTCCTTGGCCACCGCCCGGAACTTGCCCTCTTCCGTCTTGTAGATGAGGTCGTCCAGGTCCTGGCGAATCATGGGCCTGTGGGTGGGAATGACCACCACGTCCAGGCCGTAGATCTTGTAGAACTCCTCGGCCTCGGTGGCCGCCGTGCCCGTCATGCCTGCCAGCTTCTCGTACATGCGGAAGTAGTTCTGGAGGGTGATGGTGGCGTAGGTGATGCTCTCCTGCTGGACCTTCACCCCCTCCTTGGCCTCGATGGCTTGGTGGAGGCCCTCGGAGTAGCGCCGCCCGAACATCAGGCGGCCGGTGAACTCGTCCACGATGACCACCTGGCCATCCCGCACCACGTACTCCCGGTCCCGCTTGTACAGCACGTGGGCCTTGAGGGCGTTCTCCACGTAGTGAACCAAGTGGTAGTTCTCCGGGGCGTACATGTTGTCCAGCTTTAGCCAGCCCTCCAGCTTGTCCACGCCCTCCTCGGTAAGGGTGACCGTGCGCGTCTTCTCCTCGACGGTGTAGTCCTCTTCGGGCCTGAGGCGGGGCACTATCTTGGCCAAGGTGGAGTAGAGCTGGACGGGCTCCTGGGCCGGGCCGCTGATGATGAGGGGTGTCCGCGCCTCGTCGATGAGGATGTTGTCCACCTCGTCCACGATGGCGTAGTGCAGCTTTCGCTGCACCGTCTGGGACAGGTCCAAGGCCATGTTGTCCCGCAGGTAGTCAAAGCCGAACTCGTTGTTGGTACCGTAGGTGATATCTGCCTGATAGGCCTCGCGCCGGCTGATGGGGCGCAGGTACTTCAGGCTGGGGTTCTCGTTGTCCACGTTGGGGTCGTAAAGGTAAGCGCTCTCGTGCTGGAGACAGGCTACGGACACGCCCAGCAGGTGATAGATGGGCCCCATCCAGGCGGTGTCGCGGCGGGCCAGGTAGTCGTTGACGGTAACTATGTGGACGCCCTCTCCGGCCAGGGCGTTGAGGTAGGCGGGGAGGGTAGCCACCAGGGTCTTACCCTCGCCGGTCTTCATCTCGGCGATCTTGCCCTGGTGCAACACTATGCCGCCCATGAGCTGCACGTCGAAGTGGCGCTGCTTGAGGGTGCGCTTGGCCGCCTCCCTCACCGCCGCGAAGGCTTCAGGGAGGATATCGTCCATCTCCTCCTGCTCAAGGCGGCGCTTGAACTCGTCGGTCTTGGCCCGGAGCTCCCCCTCGGACAGCTTCTCGAACTGGGACTCCAGGGCGTTGATACGCTCCACCACGGGTCGCAGCTTCTTCACAGCCCGTTCGCTGGAGTCCCCAAATATCGCCTTCAATCCAAGCATAGTGCCACTTCCTTAACACCACCCCTCAGAGGCTATTCAACTCAAGGATACCCGATAACGGCCCCCTATTCAAACATGGCTCCCACGGACAAATCGTTGTGAATTCTGTAAATGGCCTCACCGAAGAGGGAGGCTACCGAGAGGACCTTGATCTTGGGGTGTTGCTTGGCAGGAGGCACGGGAACGGTGTCAGTCACCACGATCTCCTTTATGGGGCTTGCGGCCAGGCGTTGCACGGCGTCGGCGGAGAATATGGGGTGGGTACAGGAGGCGTAAACCTCTCGGGCGCCCATCTCCCGGAGGGCTCTGGTGGCCGATATCACGGAGCCCCCGGTGTCTATCTCGTCGTCGAACAGAAGGGCTGTCTTGCCCTGCACGTCTCCTATGACTGTCAGGGTCTCCGTGCGGTCGCCGTTACCCATGCGGCGCTTCTCCATGATGGCCAGAGGCACCCGCAGACGGGCCGCCATGTTCCGCGCCCTCTTGGTGATGCCGATGTCCACAGCCACCACCACCCAGTCCTCGTCCACCTTGTCCTTGAAGTAGCGGGCCAGCAGGGGCAAGGCCGTCAGCTCGTCCACGGGGATGTTGAAGAAGCCCTGGATCTGGGCGGCGTGCAGGTCCATGGTCAGCAATCGGTTGGCCCCCGCGACAGTCAGCAGGTCAGCCACCAGGCGGGCGGTGATGGGCACCCTAGGCTGGTCCTTCTTGTCCGTGCGGGCGTAACCGTAGTATGGCACCACCGCCGTGATGCGGCCGGCCGAGGCCCTCTTGGCAGCGTCGATCATGATGAGCAGCTCCATGATGTGGTCGTTGACCGGGGCGATAGTGGGCTGGATTATGAACACGTCCTGGCCGCGGATGTTCTCCAGAATCCTGACGAAGGTGTTGTCGTTCTTGAACTTGAACACTTCTATCTTGCCAGGCTCTATCTCCAGGTACCGGCACACATCGGCCGCAAGGGCAGGGTGTGCGTTGCCAGAGAACACCTTGAGCTTGTCGTTATTGGGTGCCATCACCTTCCCTTATAGTTAGGTTTTCGCTTCTCTCGGAAGCTGGTGATACCCTCTCGGTGGTCCTCCGAGGCAAGGGTAATGGTCTCCGCCGAGGCGGCCATCTTCATGGCCGTCTCCAGGTCCATCTGAAGTCCCTGGTACAGCATCATCTTGGCCAGGCGTATGGCAATGGGCGGCCCCGCTGCCACCTTCCTGGCCATCTCCATGGTGACGGCCTCCAGCTCCTCCGGCGGCACCAGGCGATTCAGGAAGCCCAGGCGGTGGGCTTCCTCCGCCTCCAGGAAGTCGCCGGTGAAAAGCAGCTCGGCCGCCTTGGAGACGCTGCCCAGCACCCGGGGGTACAGCCAGGTGCCGCCCCAGCCGGGGAACAGGCCTATGCGCACGTAAGCGGCCATGAAACGGGCACTGGTGGAGCCGATGCGCAGGTCGCAGGCGCAGGCCAGGTCGAACCCCGCCCCCACGGCGGGTCCGTTGACCATGGCGATGGTGGGCTTCTCCATATTGTGCAGCCCCAGGACCACCCGCTGGGCCCACCGAAAGTAGCGTCGCACCTCCTCGGCGCTGGAGGAGGCGTAGCCCCCGGGCCGGGTACCCCCCACCAGTTCTTGAGTGTCGGCGCCGGAGCAGAAGCTGCGCCCCGCCCCCGCGAGCACCACCACCCGCACCTCGTCGTCCTCGGCCACCTCCTCCACGGCCTCGGCCAGCTCCCGCTGCATCTGGTCGTTGATGGCGTTCATGCTGTCGGGCCGGTTGAGGGTTATGCGGGCGATGTGTTGCTGCGGATCCCTGTGAAGAAGGATGGTCTCGTAGCGAGACATCGTACCCCCGGCTTTGGCCCCTACCTCAGGCGTCCCCCTGATGGGAACCGCGCTGCAAGGGGTCTCCAAAGGCTGCGCTCCCAGACAGGCGATTATAGCACAGCGGCGGAGGAAGGGTGAGGGTGGGGAGAGCTCCAAGGCCAGGGTCAGACGGGCTCCTGGAGGCCTTTTGGCTCCTCGCTCTGCTGGGCCTCATACTCCCGGGCCAGGGCCAGCAGCTCGTGGGGCTGGAAGAAGGTGCTGCGGTTCCCCACGTAGGCGCCGGTGGCCGGGTCGTAGGTGCCCTCGTAGGCGGCCTGCACCCGCTGGTAGATGTACCTCACCACTTTACTGGAGCGACTGTACTTGCCCTCCTTGCCCGTGGCCTCCTTCACGGCCTGGTTGAGGATGGAGACGATGCCGTCCAGGCCAGAGAGGGAGCCGATGCGGTTGAGCTCCACCCGGGTCCGCCCCAACAGGGCGGGATCGTAGGGCAGGTAGATGAGGCCCCCCTCGGCGCGGTTGTGGGAGTTTACCCCCGACTGATGCAGGCCCGCCTGGGTGGTGAAGATGTCCTGGCCAATGATGGGGCGCTTGGCGGGCACGGGCAGGACCTGGCGGTGGATGAGCTGGGCCATCTCCGTCAAGGCCTCCAGGTTGAAGCCGGGGTCGCCGTAGATGCGGATGTAGTTGGCCAGCACCTCCTCCAGGGGTGTGTTGCCTGTGCGCTCCCCCAGGGCGGCAAAGGCCACGTTCACGCGCTTGCAGCCGTAGGTCCAGGCGGCCAGGGTGTTGGCGGTGGCCAGTCCAAAATCGTTGTGGCCGTGGAACTCCAGCTCCACCCCTGTCTCCCTGAGAACGGTGGCCACCAGCCTGGGGATGCCAAAGGGCAGGGCCGCCTGGGGGTCGGGGACGCCCAGGCCAATGGTGTCGCAGATGCAGAACTTGGCGAAGCCACGGGTCTCCTCGTTGACCCGCTGGATGAAGGGAATGACCCACCCGTAGATGTCGGCGCGGGTGGTATCCTCAAGCTGGATGCGGGGCCGGATGCCCATCTCGCAGGTAGCCACGATGGCCGACAGGTAGGTCTCCGCCGCCTCCTCCTTGCTGCGGAAGTGGAGCTTGTCGAAAATCTGGTGGTCGGAAGAGGAGGCCAGCATCATGGTCTCCTGGACCCGGCCCTTGGCAACCTGGGCCAGCATCTGGACGTCCTTGGGGATGGCCCTGGCCCAGGTGAACACCTTGGGGAAGGGGTAGCCCCGCTCCAGCAGCTTCTCCAGCACCCAGAGGTCCCGCTTCTGATATACAAAGACGTCTATGGCCTCCAAGACCCCGGTACCGTTGTCCAGGGCGTGGAGCAGGTCGAAGTAGGCCAGGCGGGCCTGAAGGGGGAAGAGGGCGATGCCTGGGTCCTGGGCGCCGTCCCTCAGGGTAGTGTCGGTGATGAGCTTGGGCTGGGTCACTGGTGAGTCGGGCGGAATGGGGGCTGGCTCCGCCTCCGTGGTCACCGGCGGCATCTTGCCCCCGAAGTTGTAGAAGACCTTGCCCGAGTTTACCCGGTATTTCCTATCGTCCATTACAGCTACCTTTGAAGGGTTGTAGAATCTAAACAGAGGAAGTTTAACACATACTGGCGAAAGGTTGACCCCCCTGCTGGGCACTGGCCTAATAAAGGTTAACTAATAAAAGGGTATGAGCGCAATACACCGGTACACGCTTCCCCTGCTTCTGCTGCTGGCTGTGGCCTTGCTGGCGTCCTTGGGGGCTTCCACAGCTACCGGAGCAGAAGGCATACGGGTCCTCTCTCAGTCCCAGGAGGTGGAATTCCCCCAAGGCATCCGCTTCTCCTTGGAGGCGGAAAGCGACGCCGAGATCGTGGAGGTGCGGCTGGTCAGCAGGGCCGTGGGCGGCTATTCCACCTACGGCTACGCCGACTTCCAGCGGGGCACACGGGTCAAGGCCACTTACTTTCTGAAGACCTCGGGGACCAGCTACGTGCCGCCCGGCATCGAGCTGGAGTACTCCTACGTTATAACCAACGCCCAGGGCCAGACCGTGGAGACCCCCTTCCAGCGCTTCCAGTACCTGGACCCCCGGTTCCGATGGCAGAAGCGGCAGGTGGGGCCGGTGGAGCTGTACTGGCACGACCTGCCCCAGCCCCTGGTGGACTCGGTGGCGGCGCAGGCGGAGGAGGGGATAGGCTACGTACAGGAGTTGCTGCAGGTCTCGCCCCAGGGCGCCCTGCGAGGTTTCGTGTACAACTCCTCGCGGGAGGCCCAGGACGCCTTCCCCCTGCTGAGCAGCACCCTGAAGCGGGAGCAGGTCTTCGCCGGCCACGCCTTTCAGGAGTGGGACCTGTTCCTTGCGGTGGGGATGGAGCCGTGGATAATCATCCACGAGACCACTCACCTGCTGCTGGGGCACTACGGGCCTGGTCTGAGCAGGGGCTTCCCGTCCTGGATAGAGGAGGGGCTGGCCACCTACGCCGAGGAACCGGGGCGAGACTTCCGCGCCCGCCTGAGGGGAGTTCGGGCAGAAGACCTACTGCCCCTGCGCGACATGAACACCCTGCCTGGACGCCCCCAGCAGATCGACCTGTTCTACCGCCAGGCCCCCGCCGTGGTGGAGTACCTGCTGGAGAGCCAGGGGCCGGAGCGGTTCCGGGCCTTCCTGACGAGCTACAAAGAGGGCCGGTCTATGGACCAGGCCCTCCAGTCCGCCTACGGGTTCGGGCTGGATGAGCTGGACCAGCGCTGGCGGGAGAGCCTCACCGCCTCGCCTGCCCAGGGGGCGCCCGGGGACCCGGACTTTTGGCTGCGGGTGCTGCCCTCGGCTCTGGTGGTGCTGGCTTTGGCCGCGGCGGCAATGGGCCTCTTCCTGCGGCGACGCCAGCAGCGCCATGAGTCCCAGGAAGGCGAATGATGGGAGCCCCTCATCTTGGGGTTCCACGGCAGGAATATCCTCTAGTGCTACCCCAGAGCCGCCGTGAGGAGGCAAAGCCCAGTGAGGGGAGACCCCCCTACAGCGCCAGGGCTAGCTGGCCGGCGGGGCGCAGGAGCAGCTCCCCCTTCTCCTTCAGATTCCACTTCTCCCGCAGGTGGTCAATGGTCGCCAGCACCTGCTGCGTGTAGCTCTCGGCGGCGTAGGGGCCCTTGTAAAGCCGCTGGTATTCGGGAAGCAGGTGGGGGTAGGCCTCGCGCAGGAAGGGCATAAACCACTCGCGGGAGCCAGGACGCAGGTGGAGCACGTTGGGGGCGATGAATTGGGCACGGTGCTCGGCGGCGGCCTTGACCACCGCCTCCAGTTGCTCCGGGCTGTCGGAGATGCCCGGCAGGATGGGGGCCATCATCACCCCAGCGGCGACGCCGCTCTCCACCAGGAGCTGGAGGGTCTCCAGACGGCGCCAGGGGTTGGGGGTACCCGGCTCCGTCCTCTTCCATACCTCCTGGTCCACGGTACCTATGCTAAAGTTCACCCGGACGCGGGCCACCATCGCCAGCTCCTTCAACAGGTCCAGGTCCCGCTTGATGAGAGTGCCCTTGGTGGTGATACCCACGGGGTTAGCAGCCTCCAGCAGCACCTTGAGGATGCGGCGAGTGACCTGGTAGCGGCGCTCCACGGGCTCGTAGGGGTCGCAGGCGGTGCCCAGGGCTACAAACTCCCGCCGCCAGCCCGGGCGCCGCAGCTCCTCCCGCAACACCTCGGGGGCGTTGACCTTGACCATGATGCGCTGGTTAAAGTCCGGGCCCACGTTCATGCCCAGGTACTCGTGGGTGCTCCTGGCGAAGCAGTAAACGCAGGCGTGCTGGCAGCCCCGGAAGGGATTGATAGTCCAGCGGAAGGGGAGGGTAGGGGCGCTGACGCGGTTGAGGACGCTCTTGACCCGTATCTCCTCCACAAGGGCTCGTGCCATGGGCGGTCTCCTTGGTGCGGGGTCTGGCCACGGGTAAAGGGCATCGTACATATGTTCCATTACCCTGTCAAGGGGGTCTTGCCACGGGCCCTGATGGCCCGAGACCAGCGCTGCATCAGAATACCACAGCCATGTCCAGGTGGGCCCGCGGGTCCGCCCGGCTCGGTCCTGGGCCTTTCAGGGCGGTGTTTCCATACCGCGGCCTATCGGGGTTAGATTTGTGGCGGGTACCCATGGCTGGACTCTAGACCCTCACCCTCCCTCGACAAAGGGGGACTCTTGCCCTTCCCGCCGGGGAAGGTTAGGGGGTCCATAAAATGTACCCGTGGTGTTCTTAAAGCTCTATGGGTCGCGACGTTATGTCACGACCTATAGGGTGGGGTAACAGTACTCCCAAGCAAACACTACCGGCAGGTGAGGCGCGTTGACATCCCGAAGCGTAGTCAGATAGACTTGGCAAGGGGGAGTGAGGTCCGGTGGCCCATGGCCCCTACAGGCAGAACGAGTGGCCCGCGGGCAAGGTTGGACGGCCCGCCGAGCCAGCGAGTGTCCTGGGGCTACCACGACGGTGGGCCTGTATGCCCCTGCCAAAGACAAGCCGTTGACACTCCTCACACGCGGCAATCCGCAAATGGCGAAGGCCGCGGGCGGCGACGCCGTGCAGGCCTCCGTGGAGGCGCTGCCCGGTCGGAAGGGTGACATCGGACGCCGCCTGGGCGTGCTCATCGTGTACAACGTGCCCAATGTGCGCGAGGCGGTCAGATGGGATTCCCCACTGTACGGCATCGAGGGCTAGGGCTGGTGCTAGTTCCCGCTACTTCGCCAACCGCGGCAAGGTGGCCTTCTTCCGCGGCACCTGCTGTATTCTCTCCCTCGCCAGCCGCCCCCAAGGAGACGTGTCACCGCCACATCCCACAAGGAAAGCCAGCCCGACGAGGCACCGATGGCGATGTGGATGAAACAAGGGGCCACTTTACGTGGCTGGGTCCCGCAGCCCAGCCGGTAATGAGGAACATCAACGAAATGAGGTGAATGGTATGGCAAGTACCAACAAAAAAGGTGAGAAGAAGGCGGCCAAGGGCACCCCCGAGAACAAGAGGCCTGGGGGATTCACAGAAGAGGAACGGGCCGCCATGAAGGAGCGCGCCCAAGAGCTGCGAACGGCCACGGGGGAAAGCGACGTGCTCGCCAAGATCGACGAGATGCCGGAACCGGACCGCTCCATGGGCCGGCGGGTCCACGAGATCATCAAAGCCACCGCTCCAGGCCTGTCACCCAGGCTCTGGTACGGCATGCCTGCCTATGCCAAGGACGGCAAGGTCGTCTGCTTCTTCCAAAGCGCGCAGAAGTTCAAGTCGAGGTACGCGACCCTAGGCTTCACCGACACGGCCAACCTGGACGAAGGTGCCATGTGGCCTACCTCCTTCGCCCTCAAGGAGCTGACCGCCGCCGAGGAGGCAAAGGTCCGTGCGCTGGTGAAGAAAGCGGTGAGCTGAGGACAGAGTCCCGGCTGCCCCCTGGGCGGCATGGTCGGTCGGAGCAAGGCGTTCCCCCGTGATGAGAACGCGCTCCAAAGGCGCCGGACCCGCCCAGCCGCCACAGGAGACTGGCGGACTAGTCCTTGATGGAGACGCCGCCGAAGATGGCGGTGCCGGTGACCACCAGGTGGGCAGGGCCCTCCGCCGTGACGCCACCGTCGCGCCGCTCGTCGGAGCTACCGCCCAGCATGGCGGAGACGTCCAGCTCCACCTTCCAGTCCCGGGGCACCCTGATCTCAGCCCCTCCGAAGATGGCAGTGATGTCCAGCACGGCCGGCCGCTACTCCACTTTGGCATCCCGCAGGTCTAGCTGAACACCGCCGAACACGGCGGTGATCCTACCGCCTCTGAAATCGGGGGTGGAGACCCTCCGGGTGGAGCCGCTGAGCACCGCCAGCAGGTTCACCTGGCCGGCGCCCACAAGCTGGCCAGCCCTCTGGCGCATGCGGTACCCGCCCGCCATCCAAGTTCCTCGAGCGCCCAACAGGGTAGCCAGCGGGCCTGTGATCAGCCACAGAGCTATGGTCACCAGGAGCGCCCGGCCGTAGTCTATGGTAGCGACGCCCAGGTCTGGAGCGATGATGCCCCAGAAGATCATGGTGAGCCAGGCAGTGAAAAAGAAGATGCCGATCAGGGGCAGGGGGAAGGGACCTACCATGCTACACCTCCCACAGTAAGATGCGTCCAACCGGGTCTGATATGGGACTGGGGCACAGATCAGTCTTTGATGGTCACGCCGCCGAAGATAACCAGGCCGGAGACTATCAGGTGGGGTGACCCCTGGTCGCCGGGCCGCGTCTCCTTTCGCTCATCGCTGTTGCCCCCCAAGAGGGTCAGGGCGTCGTTCGCCACTATCCAGTCTGGGGGAACCCTCAGGTCCACGCCGCCCATGACCAAGGTAACGTCCAGTCTGGCGGGGCGCTGCTGGACCACGGTGCCCCGTAGGTCTAGATTGACGCCGCCCATGAGGGACATGACCTGGCCGCCCCTGAACGCCTGGGAGATGACCTTGCGGTCCACGCCGCCCATGAAAGCGGAGATGTTGACCTCGTCCTCGACGCGGCCACCGCGGCCCCCCAGTCCCCGGATGCCGACCCTGCCCAGTATGAGGAACAGCCCGGCCAGAATGATAATGAGGGGCCACCAGCGGGCCAGCACATCGCCGCTGAGCACCCCAAGGATGATGAGCTGAACGAAGGTGGCTATGGCTATGAGGGTCAGGGGGCCGCTGAGGTCCCGGAAGCCGCTGGAGACCATCTGCCACAGCCCCAACAGGATGAACAGAGAGGGTATCCAGCGGGCCAGGTCGCCTATGTCCATCAGGCCGGTGGTGGTGAGGAGCAGGGCCACTCCTACCAGCAGGATAAGGACACCTAGAGCTATCTGGGCGGAACCCCGGCTCTCATTCATGTTACATAAGAATTATAACAGAGCGCTAGCCGGTCATGTTCCGGATACCAGCCTGGGGAATGGCATGTCCCCCGGGCCGCCGCAGTGCGGGAAAGGCCGCCAGGGTCCTAGGTCAGGGGGCGAAGGTTGACGCCGTCGGAGTCGTCCTGGTATAGTCAACCCACCTTCCAGGTAGGAGGTATCCCATGGCCCAGAAAGGAGGTCTCTCCAGGAGCGCTGTCATTACCCGGGGTGGGGTAGTGGCATCCCGCTCCCCTTTGGCGGCATCGGCGGGTATCAAGGTGCTAGCAGAGGGGGGCAACGCCTTCGATGCTGCCATCGCCGTGGCGGCAGCGGAGGCGGTGACCGTCCCCCCCATGTGCGGCCTAGGGGGCGATGTCTTCGCCATTATGTACCACGCCGGCTCGGGCAGAGTGGTGGGGATCAATGGCAGCGGCGCGGCTCCTACCGGAGCAACACCGGAGTTCTTCGCCAGCCGGGGGTACAAGGAGATGCCTCCGTCAGGCCCGCTATCGCCCTCGGTACCCGGCGAGGTGGACGCCTGGGAGACTATCAACCGCATGTTCGGCACCATGCCCCTGTCTCGGCTGCTGGAGCCGGCCATAGGCTATGCCGAGGAGGGTTTCCCCATCCCACCCATTCTGAGCCGCAACTTCGCTCAGAGCGTCCAGTCCCTGGCCCAGTACCCCACCACCGCCGCCATCTTCCTCAAGAAGGGCGGGCCCTACGCCGAGGGGGACGTACTGGTGCAACGGAATCTGGCCCGCAGCCTGCGCCGTGTGGCTGAGGGCGGCGCCGAGGAGTTCTACCGGGGCGGCCTGGCCCGCCAGATAGTCAAGGCACTGAGGGAC
>DAOUBE010000181.1:0-7463 GCA_034432835.1 Dehalococcoidia bacterium
AGGGACAGACCCGCCGCCAGGGTCCGATTGAAGGCCGACTGGTACTGCACGTAAATAGCCCAGGTGAAGGTCTCGTAGCGCAGCAAGGAGACCGCCCCGAAGTCGCTCAGGGCGTACAGCCCCACCAACAGTGCCCCAGCGGCTACAGCCGGCCGGAGCTGGGGCAGGGTCACCCTGAGGAAGGCGCCCCAGGGACCCAGGCCCAGGCTCCTGGCTGTCTCCTCCGTGGCGCGGTCCGTCCCCAGGAGGGCGCTCCGCACCGTCAGCAACACATAGGGGTAGGTAAGGAAGGCCAGGGTCAGAGTCGCCCCAGGCAGGCCGTACACCTCGGGCAGGCGTTGCACACCAAAGGGCCCTTCCAGAAGCTGCTGAAGCAGACCCCGGGGCCCCAGGGCGGAAACGAACAGGAATCCTCCCACGTAGCTGGGTATCACCAAGGGCAGGACGGTGAGCACCGACCACAGTCGCCGCAGGGGTAGGTCCGTGCGAAGGGTAAGCCAGGCCAGGGGCACGGCGATGAGTACCGAGGCCCCGGATACCGCCAGCACCAGGACCACGGAGCGGAGCAGTACCTCCAGGGTACGGCTACGAAAAAGGAGCTCCCACAGTTCGTTCCCTGCCCCCAGGGTCCTGATGATCAGGTACGCCAGGGGCAGCACCATGCCGACGCCCACCACCAGGGCGGGAAGCCAGATGGAGACCGGGGGGTGGGTACGAACGGTGCCCACCCCCGGCATAGCCATGAAGCTGTGTATGAGTCTTTCCCTAAGTTCCATGTTCAGGGAAGGACACCCGTGTCTCGCAGAAGTTTCAGGGTGCCCTCCAGGTCGGCTAGGTCAGCCAGGTCTATCTCAGGGTGCTGTAGCTGGTCCAGAGGCACCAGCTCCCTGTGGGTCACCACCCCCTCCACTAAAGGATACTCGAAGGTCTGGCTGGCGAAGTACTGCTGGGCCACGGGCGACAGCATGAACTCCACGAACCTTTCCGCCAGGTCCTTGTGTTTGGAGGAGGAGAGGATACCTGCGCCCGCCACCATGATCAGGCTCCCCGGCCCCCCGGCCCGAGGGTGATAGTTGCGGGCGGGGTAAGACTCGCCCTGTTCAGCAAGGAAGCGGTACAGGTAGTAATGGTTGACAAACCCCACGTCTATCTCTCCGGACCCTACCGCGGCCACAATAGCCGTGTTGTTGGGGTAGTTCTTGGGGTCGTTGGCCTTGATCCCCTCCAGCCACTGGCGGGCCTTTTCCTCGCCCCAGAGGACGCGCATGGCGGTGACCATGGTCTGGAAGGAGGCATTAGTAGGCGCCCAACCGATACGGCCCTTCCACCGGGGGTCAACAAAGTCGTAGACATCATCGGGCAGGTCTGTCTGCGTCAGCTTGGTGGTATTGTACACCACCACTCGTACGCGGCCAGAAAGACCTACCCACCTTCCCTCTGGGGACCGGGCCCACTGGGGTACCCGGGAGAGGATGGAGTCGGGTAGCGGTGCCATCATATCCTGGACCGCCCCCAGGCCGCCCGGGTCCTGGGCGAAGAAGACGTCGGCGCGGGACCTGCTGCCCTCCTCTAGCAGGGTAGCAGCCAACTCTGAGGTGCCCCCGTACTTCACCTCCACCTGAATACCGGTGGCCTTCTGGAATTGCTCGATTATGGGGCCCACCAAGGTCTCGCTGCGGCCTGAGTATATGGTTATCGGACCTCTTCACCTCCTTCGGCTGCACAGGCCATTAAGAGGGCTAGAGGTAGCATAGCCAGGAACGAGACAAACCGGGCCAGGGAAACGGAGATGCGTTGCATGTGGGATCTGCTCTCCCCTTTTATTAGGGCTAGCTTTTCCGAAGCTGGAAAGGGTGCGAGACGAAGGGCATTGTTGCTATAGTATGTCGACAATGAATTTATTCATGGGCTCTAGGCGCCCCCTGTGTGTCCAATCGCCTCCCATCTATATCCGATGTGTCAGCATCCACCTCGTGCCTAGGAGTATCCGTCTGACACCTGCCAAACTGACTACGCTGTTGAGGGTCCCCCTATAGGACGCCGCATGGGGGTGGGGCCCTGTCTGGTAAAGAAGGCTAAAGTCGCCAACAGGTATAGGGGGTAAGCGATAACTTCCAGTAGCGACGGGTCACCATTGTAGCCAAATAAGCCGCTTAAGAGACCCCCCAGGGTGCTATCTTCATTAAGGAAATGGTTGATGTCCCAAACATGTTCGATGAATATGGGCAAAATGCCGGCCTCTTGGAATTCGTGGATGCCCCGGACTAGCAGGCCCGCGGCGAAGAGAATGAGCAATATACCCGTGATGTTGAAGAAGCTGCGCAGGTTGATTTTATGGCTGCCGTTGTACAAGGCCCATCCTACAGCCAAGGCACCAAGCAGGCCCAGCACTCCTCCTATGCTTGTTTCTAGGGGGGTGGCTGTCTGAGAAGCGCTGAAAATGAATAGCGCCGTTTCCAGCCCTTCGCGCCCCACGGTAAGAAAAGCCAGCGAGGCCAGCGCTACGCCAGAGCCCCTGACTACAGCCGACTCCACCTTAGCTTCCAGGGCACCTCGGATGTGGCGGGCTTGGTTTCTCATCCATACTATCATCCATGACAGGACCATAACCGCTAAGAACATGGCGGAGCCCTCAAACACCTCTTCTGCCCATCCCTCCAGATGTCCACCCAGAGAGAATAGGAAGGCCCCTACCAGGACACTTGCCACCACTGCCGCCGCCACTCCCTGCCACACCCTCCCAAAGAGGGACCGGCGGCCTGTTCTCCGAAGGTAGGCCAGCACAATAACCACGATCAAGACCATCTCCAAGCCTTCTCTCAGGGTTATCAAGAGGGCCTGTGCCACTCCATCTCCTTTCGCTGCTCCAGTTTATGCTCTGGTTTTTGCTGAACGGGTGTCCGGGGTTGGACAGGCTGCAGCCCCAAAAGCCTCCAGCATAATAGCGCAATAATTGGGAATTGTCAATCGGTTTAGTAAACAATGTCTTGGTGAGAAAGGTAACCCGCTACTTTCGGCGGTCACACAGGCACCGAGAGGAACGCCCTGGTGAAGTGGCAAAAGGCGGTTAAGGTTGGCAATGGCCTACAGAGGAGTAGCAAGTCTGTCCCAGAGTGTGAGCCTAATAGAGATGAGTGCCCCCAACGGGATTCGAACCCGTGCCGCGGGCTTGAAGGGCCCGTGTCCTAGGCCGCTAGACGATGGGGGCGCAGGCCTTACGCATCCAGTATACGTGTTCCCTATACCCCGTTCAACGGCGCTAGGGGTACACGGCCAGGGCTTCCAGCCCCGTCTCTTCCGGCAGGCCAAACATCAGGTTCATGTTCTGGATAGCCTGCCCCGCGGCCCCCTTCACCAGGTTGTCCAGGCAGCTTATGGCCATGAGGCGGCCTGTGCGCACGTCCACCGTAGTGTAGATGACGCACTGGTTGTTCCCCAGGGTGTGCTTGGTCTGAGGGGGTGCCCCCACCACCTTCACGAAGGGCTCGCCACGGTAGAAGTCCTGGTAAATCTGCCGCAGCTCGGACTTGGCCTTCTCCCAGGAGGCGAACACCCCCTCCTTGAGCGGGGCGTAGCACGTGTTCAGGATGCCCCTGGTCATGGGGATGAGGTGGGTGAGGAAGGTGATCCGCAGCGGCTGCCGGGACAATGCCCCCAGCTCCTGGGTTATCTCTGGCAGGTGTCGGTGCCCCTCCACCGAGTAGGCCATGACGTTCTCGTTGACCTCGGAAAAGTGGGTGGTCAGGCTCAGGCTGCGCCCCGCACCGGACACCCCCGACTTGCTGTCGATGATGATGTCGCCTTCTATCAGGCCCTCCTTCACCGCCGGGGCCAGGGCAAGGATGGCTCCCGTGGGGTAGCAGCCCGGGTTGGCCACCAGCCGCGCCGAGGCCACCTCCTGACGGTGCAGCTCAGTGAGCCCGTACACCGCCTCCTCCAGGTACTGGGGGCCGGGGTGGCTTATCCCGTACCACTGCTGGTACTCATCCACCTTCTTCAGGCGAAAGTCGGCGCTTATGTCAATAACCTTGACCCCTCTCTCCACCAGCGGGATCACAGCCTCGGCGCTGGCCTTGTGGGGCAGGGCCGAGAATACCACGTCCACGCTGTTGGAGATCTCCGGTTCGATGGTCAGGTCCAAATCGGCCAGGTGAGGGAAGACCTCCCCCAGCTTCTGTCCCGCCGAGCTCCGCCCGGTGACGCAGGTGATCTCCGCCTGGGGGTGCTTGTACAGCAGCCTGGCTAGCTCGGAGCCAGCGTAGCCGGTGACGTTGATGATGCCGATCTTCACTATCTGCCTCCTGACCCGATACTGTCTCAGGTTCCTGCTCTGTCGCTCAGCCCCTGGCGTGCCGGTAGTAGTAGGTGGGTGTCTTCAGACGCTCCAGCGCCTCTTCCCAGCTCACCTTGGGGCTGTCGCTACTCCACTCGACAAAGGCCGCCCCCTCGGCAGCCAGCCCTGCAAACCGCCTCACCGCCGTGGCGTGGGGCTCTCCCCTTACGAAGGCGTTGGCCGATGCCCTGTCCTTCCACACCGAGAGGGTCCAGAAGTGCTTCCTTGGGAAGTTGGCCCTGACCGCCCACATCGCCATCCCTGGGGCCTTCCTCACTTGCCCGGTCACCCTGCGGGAGAGTATCAAAAACCCCGGGACATGCCTCCAGCGCCGCACGGGCAAGAAGGTAGCTACACAAAAGTACTCCTCAGGCTGACCGCTGCTGCTCTCGGCCCGCTTCGCCATCGCCACACCAACCCCACCGGCCCTCAGGGTACGCCTCACGCTGTGTTCCCTCGGTCCGGGGAAAGACAAGGTAAAAGTATATCTATCTTTCCCTTGGGTCTCAACGCCTTCCGTCTCCTGGTTCCCTAGTTCCCTCCCCCTTGTTCCGCACCGTCCTGTGTCACCAGCCCCAGATATTGCTGGCGGGAGGGGCAGCCATAGGCCAGCACGCACTGGTGGCACAGAGGCCTGGACGCTTTACACACCCTCCGCCCATGAGTGATGAGGTGAACGTGGAAGGCGAAGACCTGCTCCGGCTCCACCATCCTCTCTAGGATGTCGTGGGCCTGCTCCGGCGTGGTCTTTTCGCCTATGAAGCCCAGACGCTTGGCCACCCGGTACACGTGGGTGTCCACGGGCATGGCCGGCATCCCCAGGGAGAAGCAGAGCACCACCGCCGCCGTCTTTGGCCCCACCCCGGGCAAGCCCCTCAGCCAGGCTTTGGCCTCCTCCAGGGACATCTCTTTCAGGAAGGACAGGTCCAGGGCACCGCGCAGCTCCAGAATACGGTTCAGGATGGCCTTCAGCCGCGGAGCCTTGACCCTAGCCAGACCCCCTACGTTGATGCACTGGGCTATACGTTCAACGTCGCCCTGGGCCACGGCCTCCCAGCTCCCGAAGCTCTCCATCAGGCGGTGGAAAGCCCGCTCGGCGTTCAGGTCTGAGGTATGCTGGGACAGGACGGTGAACATCAGCTCCGATACTGGGTCGTACCTGGCCCGCCACCGTATGGGGCCCTGGTCCGCCGCCAGCAGCCGGAGAACCTCCTGGGCCCCGATGCCACCGGCGGGGCTGTGGGTCCCCGTCACCCCTGTCGCCGCTGTCTTGCTTACGTCCATTGCCCTGGCCTCCATGGTCCCTCTGGGGGCAGTCCGGCGGGTCACTCCATGGCTTTTTCAACCTAGTCCAAGAAATCTCTTAGGACTGTACGATTCTAGCACACCTGGAGGGTATGGCATGCAACACGGCCTAATTTCTCACAAAACAGGCCCTCAGGCCTCTAGGAACGGCGGGCTTGTGTGGTATCGTATATACTGGTATAGCAAAGGTCTGGGACGAGGTTAGAACTGGTGGACGACAATCTGCGGGACCGCGTGGTGGAGGCGCTCAAGGTCCCCGCGGTGAAAAACGCCCGGTACGTCGAGATCCGGGTCGAGGAGGCGGAGGGTACCCACATCCGCTACCGGGGCCGGGACCTGGAGGACATCGGCCGGACCTCGGGCCTGGGTGGCTGCGTCCGGGCCCTGGCGGGAGGCGGATGGGGATTCGTCTCTTTCAACAACCTTGACCGCCTGCCCGAGGCTGTCTCCACCGCCGTCCGCAACGCCCGGCTGGTGGGGGGCGAGCGCGTCTCCCTGGCCCCCGTGGAGCCCGTGGTGGACATCGTGCCCCCTCTGGTCAGGAAAGACCCCCTAGCCATTCCCATCCAGGAAAAGAAGGCCATCCTGGACCAGTACATAGACATCATCTGGACCACCGAAGGCATCACCAGCTCCTTCCTGGCCTACGGCGATGGTCGCAAGAGCGTCCTCTTCGCCAGCTCCGAGGGCACCTTGGTACAGCAGGAGAAGGTGGATGTAGTGTTCCGCGCTTCGGCGGTGGCCCGCGACGGCACCGACGTGCAGCAATCGGGGGTCAGCCTGGGCTCCAATGGCGACTTCTCCTTTATCGAGACCCTCCACAGTCGCGTGAAGGAGGTTGCCACCAGGGCAGTGGAGCTGCTGCGCGCACCCCAGGCCAAAGGGGGGGAGCACACGGTTATTCTGGACCCCATCCTGGCCGGGGTGTTCATCCACGAGGCCTTCGGCCACCTTTCCGAGGCCGACCATGTGTACGAAAACGACAGACTGAAGGAGATCATGGTCTTGGGCCGCAGGTTTGGGGGCCCGCACCTGAACGTAGTGGACGGCGCCGCCATCCCCGGCCTCCGAGGCAGCTACAAGTACGATAGCGAGGGTGTGCCCGCCTCCCGCACCTATTTGCTCCGGGAGGGCGTGCTGGTGGGCCGGCTCCACTCCCGCGAGACCGCGGCCAAGATGGGAGAGCAGCCCACGGGCAACGCCCGCGCTATCAACCACACCTTCCCGCCCATTGTACGTATGACCAATACCTTCATCGAGCCGGGGACGGCTACCGTCGAGGATCTCTTCTCTGACGTGAAGGAGGGGGTGTACGCCCGCAACTGGTACGGCGGCATGACCAGCATGGAGCAGTTCACCTTCTCCGCCGGCGAGGCCTTCATGGTCCGTAATGGTAAGGTGGCCGAGCTCCTCAGGCCGGTGATGCTGTCGGGCAACCTGTTCACCACCCTCCAGAACCTGGATGCCGTGGCCAACGACCTGGACATGAACCAGGGCGGCGGCTGTGGCAAGGGTGGACAGTCCCCTCTTCCCGTCTCCAACGGCAGCCCTCATATCCGCATTCAGAAGTGCCTGGTCAGCGGGAGGTAGCCTCCCAGTGGAAGAGCTGCTGGAGAAAGCAAGCAAGGTGGCCCAGGAGGCGGAGGTGTTCTACCTTCACCACCGGGACGAGCCCGTGCGCTTCGAGGCCAACGCCCTGAAGCTGGTGGAGCAGCGGGAGTCTTCCGGAGTGGCCCTGCGCATCATCAAGGATGGGCGCATCGGTTTCGCCTCCACCACCAACCTTCGAGCGCTGGACAATTTGGTGGAGACTGCCCTTACCATG
>DAOUBE010000182.1:0-3480 GCA_034432835.1 Dehalococcoidia bacterium
GCTGGCCCCCGGCTGCACCTTGACCGTGAGCCTCGCTTGGGCTTCCCCACCGGACCTACTGGCCACTGGCTGCCCTCCAGATACCTTGGCTGAAAGCTACTCCAGTCCGGGGGGCTCTCTCCTGGCCACCGACCCAGCCTCGGCTAGCCTCTGGGGCGAGGCTACCTTCCCCCTCAGGCTGGAGAAAAGCAGCGCCAGGACGAACAGCGCCGCCGCCAGCAGCACCACCGTGGCCCCGGAGGACACGTCGATGTAGTAGCTCAGGTAGATGCCTCCCAGGCCGCAGAAGGCGCCCGCGCCCACGGAGAGCAGGACCATCCTGCGGAAGCTGTCGGTGAGCAGGCGGGCCACGATGGGCGGTATGACGATGGCCGCAGCGATGAGGGTGACGCCCAGCACCTGCATGGATACCACGATGGTGCCGGCCAGGACCAGGGGAAAGATGGTATCCACCCACCCCGTGGGCACGCCGTAGAACCGCGCCACCTCAGGGTCGAAGGTGGTGAACAGGAAGTGCTTGTACCCAAGAAACAGGATGAGCCCCGTGGCCGCCGCCACCACCACTATGGCCAGCAGATCTCCCTGGGTCACCCCCAGGATGTTACCGAAGAGGGCCGCGTCGAAGCTGCGGGTGAAGCTCTTGTAACGGCTGATGAGGGCTATACCCAGGGCGAAGCTGGCGGTGGTAATGATGCCTATGGCAGCATCGGCGTTGATCTGCCGCTTTCTCGTGGTCAGGGTGATGAGAAGGGCGGACAGGAAGCCCCAGATGCTGGCCCCCGCGTAGAAGTTCAAGGACATGACGTAGCTGACCACCGCCCCCCCGAAGACGGCGTGGGACAGGCCGTGTCCAATGTAGGCCATGCGGCGCAGCACAATGTACACGCCGATGAGGCCACACAGCCCACCCACTAAGGTGGCCGCGATAATGCCCCTCACAAAGAACTGATACTGGAAGGGTTCAAGCATGGTCGTCCTTGCTAGTGGAAGAGGTCCCTTCGGGGACAGACCTTGGCCCGTTGCGCCCGAAGAAGTGGGGCGTCTCCGCCACTAGGGTCATACCCTGGTAGTGGGTGACGGGCATCTCGGCGTTGTAGGTATTTTTCAACACCTCTGGGGTGAACACCTCGGCAGGGGGGCCCTCCGCCAGGATGCGCCCGTTGATACACACCACCCAGGGCAGGTGGGCCGCCACGGCGTTGATCTCGTGGGTGGTCATGACAATAGCCACCCCCTGGTGGTTCAGCTCGTCCAGCAGGTGCATTATGTCGTCGCGGGTCTTGATGTCCACGCCAGAGGTGGGCTCGTCCAGGAGCAGGAGCCGGGGGCTGCTCACCAGGGCACGGGCTAGGAAGACCCGTTGCTGCTGGCCTCCGGACAGCTCCCGTATCTGCCGCCTGGCCAGGTGCAGTATCCCCAGCCTGTCCATCATCTCTCGGGCCAACTCTCGGTCCTTCCTCCCGAACCAGGGGAAGAGGGGGCTGTCCATGGTGCGACCCATCATCACCACCTCCTCCACCGTCACTGGGAAGTTCCAGTCGATGGTCTCTAGCTGGGGGACGTACCCCGCCCGGGGGCGCCGCTGTTTAATGGAGACGCCCTCCACCAGCACCTCGCCATCTATAATCTGGGTGGCGCCCAGTATGGTGCGCAGAAGGGTGGTCTTGCCGGACCCGCTGGGTCCCAAAAGGCCCACAAAGTCTCCCGGCATGATGTTGAGGTAAACGTGGCGTATCACCGCCTGACCGTCGTAGCCGGCGCTAACGTTCTGCATCTCCACAATGGGGCTGTCAGACTCTCTCTCATGAGGCACCGGGTGTAACATGCTTTACCTTCTCTGCCCTTACTGTGGGTAAATGGCTCCGCTATCGCCCTGGAAGACCAGGCTGGTATCGAACCCCTGGAAGGCCTCGGCGCTGCCGCCCAGGGCGGTCACCATAGTCTGCATGTTCTCTAACATCAGCCCCAGGTAGCTATGGCGAGGGTCTCCCGGCTGGCCGGGCAGGTCATCGTCCCGCAGCTTGTCGATGAACTTGGCCCCCGACTCCCGGGCTATCTGCTCCAGCACATCGCTGGGGAAGACCTCCGAGCCGAACACCGCGGGCAGCTTTAGCTCCTTAATCTGGTCAATGAGCTGGGCCACCTCTCGCGCCGATGGCTCGGAGAAGTCCGAAGGCTGCACCGCCCCTATGACCTCCATGCCATAGCGCCGGGCAAAATAGGCCCAGGAGTCGTGATATGTTAGCAGTTTCCGGTTCTGGGGGGGAATAGTCTCGATGGCCTGGCGTATGCGTTGGTCCAGGTCCTGGATGCGCTCCCGGAACCGGTCCAGGTTCTGGGTGTAATAGTCCCTGCCCTCTGGGTCTAGCTTCACCAGCTCCTGGTGCACCAGCTCAGCGTACTTCAGGGCCAGAATCGGATCGGGCCAGAGGTGGGGGTTGGGATGGCCCTCAGACTCGGGGAAGCTGAAGTCGAAGGCCCATTCCTCCCGGGAGATGGCGTTGTCGCCCAGGAGCAGGATAACGGCGCCCTCCTTCTTGTTGGCCTGGGCCATCTCCAGGGACGGCTCCTCAAGGAAGAGGCCGTTGAGCACGATAAGGTCAGCGCTGGCCATGACCCTGGCCACCGATGGCGCAGGCTCGAAGGTGTGGGAGTTGACACCCTCGGGGATGATACCCTCCACCTGGATGCGGGTGCCGCCGATGTTTTCCACAATACTGGTGAGGGGAGAGACCGTGGTCACCACCTTCAGCTTGCCGTTGTTGCCATTCTGGGCCGCCTGGGTACAAGCAGCCAAGACCAAGGAAAGGACCAGGAAAAGGGGTAGGAGAACTCGCCCCAGCATCGCTCATACTCCTTTCAGAAGCCAGGCGGGCACTAGCCGGCCGCTTCCTTGGAGCGGCACCCTGCGCAGACCCCGGTAACGGTGAAGTTGTCCAGGTCTGGCTCAAAGCCAAACTCCCGCACTAGGGCCTGTCGGAGCTCTTCCAGATAGCGGGGGCTCAGGTCAAAGGCGCCGCCGCACGCCCGACACACCATGTGGTGGTGGCGTCCGTTGGGGTCCGTTAGCTCAAAGTGGAGGCGGTCACCCATCCCCACCTCGGTGACCAGCCCCATCTTCTTCAGCATGTGCAGGGTGCGATAGACGGTGGTGATGTCAAGGTACGGGTAGGCCTCTTGCACCCGGCGGTAAATCTCGTCCACCCCCAGGTGCCCTTCCCCCTTGGCGATGGCTTGGAGAATCATTAGCCGCTGGGGGGTAAGCCGCCACCCCATCTCTTTCAGGCGCTCCAGGACATAGTGTTGCCTGTTCAAGCCCGCCCCGCTTGTTGCAATTATTTGCGACTACTATATATAGCATGTTCACTGCATTGTCAAGACTGTGTACTGGTTCAGTACATATGAGACAGTCGGGCTATTTTAGGGACCAGTTCTGGGTGGTGCTTAGTAAGATACTGGGCTGGGGTGTTGTAGTCCAGG
>DAOUBE010000183.1:0-23004 GCA_034432835.1 Dehalococcoidia bacterium
CGCCTCCAACGCCTTCCTGGCCACCAAGATCTCCTACATCAACGAGATCGCTATCCTGTGCGACCGGGTGGGGGCTACCATCGATGACGTGACCAGGGGGATGGCCCTGGACCCCCGGGTGGGCCATAGCTTCCTGAGGGCGGGGGTGGGTTACGGGGGGTCCTGCTTCCCCAAGGACGTGCGGGCCCTGGACTTCCTGGCCTTGACCTTCGGCCAGGACCTGGAGCTGCTGAGGTCTGTCATCACGGTCAACAACCGGCAGCGGCTGCTTCCCCTGGTGGCCCTGCGGGAGCTCTTCGGCAGCCTGTCGGAGGTAACGGTGGGCGTCCTGGGCCTCGCCTTCAAGCCCCATACCGACGACGTCAGGGAGGCGCCAGCCATCACCCTGGTGAACCTGCTGGCCGAGGAGGGTGCCCTGGTCCGGGCCTACGATCCCAGGGCCATACCCATGGCGAGGAGAGTGATTAACCCCGCTGTCACTTTGACTGATGCTCTCCTGGGGTGCGTCGACGGCTGCCAGGCCCTGGTGCTGGTGACCGAGTAGCCGGAGATAGTGAACGCCGACTGGGGAGAGATATCCCGGTACGCGGCGCCCCCTCGATTTCTCTTTGACGGGAGGAACGCCCTGGACCCCTGGAGGATGAGGCGCCTGGGTTTCCTGTACCGGGGCATAGGCCGCAACACCACCATGACCAGAGACGCGCCGGGCAGCCTCGCAGGGCTGCCCTCCGGGATCGTGGACTCTGCCTTGAGTAGCGGCCTCCATCGCGCCGCCAATCCATCCCGCGGCACTGGATAAAGGAACCTGGCCGGGGGTCTTGTCATGGTATCTGTGACCGTCGTTATCCCCACCTACAACCGGGCCAACCTTCTCAAGCGGGCCGTGGACAGCGTGGTCGCCCAGACCTTCCGGGACCTGGAGCTCATCATTGTGGACGACGGCTCCTCCGACGGCACTGGGGAGGCTGTCCAGGCCTTCAGGGACCCCAGGGTGGTTTTCCTTCGCCACAGCACCAACCGGGGTGCCCCAGCGGCAAGGAACACCGGCATACGCCACGCCAGGGGTAGGTACGTAGCCTTCCTGGACGCCGACGACGAGTGGCTGCCTCGGAAGCTGGAGGTTCAGTTGCGGTTGTTCCGGGAGACGGACCTGCCCCGCCTGGGCCTGGTAACCAGCTACGCCTTTTCCGCCTACGACGGCAGGAGAAAGGTGCTGGCTCCCTCCTTCAGGCGGCCCAGACGCGGCTGGCTGTTCGAAGAGCTTCTGCAGCGCAGACCCGTGATCCCGTGGGCCACTTCGGGCCTGGTGGTGAGGCAGGAGGCCCTGGACGAGAGCACCATATTCGACGAGAGCCTGCCAGCGGCCCAGGACTGGGACTTTGTGCTGCGCATCTCTCAGCGCTGGCAGATAGATTGCGCCCAGGAGCCCCTGTACATCCGTCACTTCCACAGCGGGCCCTCCATAACCGAGGAGAGGGGTATGGCCCACATCACCGCTGCGGAGCGCATCCTGGAGAAATATTATCCCTTGATGGAGAAGCGGCCCCGGGTCCTGGCCCGCACTTGCTACGGACTGGCCAGGCGTTACTACCGGGTAGGGGAACTGGCCAGGTCCAGAAGCTACGCCCTGAAGGCGCTGAAGCACGATAAGGGAATGCTGAGGGCAGCCATCCTCTCCCTTCTGACCCTGGTACCCATCGTCCCCCTCTCCAAGCTGTACGGGGCCTTGCCTGTGCTCCGTTCGAGGCTCAGGTGGATCAAGTATTGACCCGGAGGCAGCGTCAGTGTCTGGCCCTGTGAAGGTCCTGTACCTCATCGACAGCCTGGGCCACGGGGGGGCGGAGCACCAGCTTGCCCTTACTGTGGCCGCCCTGGACAGGGAGCGTTTCCAGTGCTACGTCTGCCACCTACACCCCCAGTCCTACGTGGCTGGGCAGATCGCCTCCCAGGGCGTCCCCATCTTCAACCTGGGACTGCCCCATGGCAAGCGACACTGGTTGAAGGCACTACGGCAGGTCCGCTCCCTCATAGGCTCCCTGAAAGTGCACCTGGTGCACACCAGCCTCTTCGAGTCTGATATCGTCGGCGGGGTGGCGGGCCGGCTCTCCGGGGTGCCAGTGGTGGGCACCCTGTGCAGTATCGGCGGCGAGTCGGACCGCCTTATCGATAACCCTCACCTTAGCCCTCTCAAACTGGCCATAACAACCAGAGTGTGGGGTTCAATAATACGGCGCTACCACCGCCGCACCGTGGCCATATCCCAGGCGGTGAAAGATTCGGCAGTGAAGACCTACCGAGTCCCGGAGGATAGGCTGACGGTCATCTACCGGGCGCTGCCCGATGATTGGTTTGATGGCGGCCTGCACGACAGAGGGTGGGCCCTGCGCAAGGCTCTGGGACTGGATGAGGCCAGTCCCGTGCTGCTCACTGTGGGCCGGCTGGTTCCTCAAAAAGGTCAACGTTATCTACTGGAGGCTATGCCTTCAGTACTAGCCCAATGCCCTAACGCCCGGCTTCTGATAGTGGGCACGGGGGAACTGGAGAACACCCTGAAGTCCCTGGCGGTACAACTGGGGATAGAGGGTGCGGTCCAGTTCCTGGGCCGCCGCGAGGACGTGAGGGAGCTACTGGCCCTGAGCGACATCTTCGTCTTCCCCTCACTGTTCGAAGGGCTGGGCGTCTCCCTGCTGGAGGCCTGCGGCATGGGGGTACCCTGCGTGGCCTCCCGGGTGGGCCCCATCCCCGAGGTCATCGAAGACGGGGTAACCGGCCTGCTGGTGCCTCCGCGCCAGCCCCAGGCCCTGGCCGAGGCGATACTGTGCCTGGCATCGGACCGGGAAAGGGCCAGGGCCATGGGACAGCGGGCCAGGCAGGTAGCCCAGGAGCGGTTCTCGGTCTCCCGCATGGTGGGTGCTCTGGAGGGGCTTTACATGGAGGTGCTGGGCCAGAGATGACAGGGTCGCGGGGACAAGGCTGGGCTGGGGAGGGTAGGCCCTTGCGGGTTATGCATCTGGTCCACTCCGACCAGCGCCGGGGCGCCGAGGTCTTTGCCTCGCAGCTAGCCGCCCTCCTCTCCAGAGAGCAGTTCCAAAACGCCCTGTGCGTGCTCCACCCCACTCTGGACGGGGGTCTGGTCCCCAACGGTGTCCCCGTCTTCACCCTGGGAGCCCAGGGTGAAGACGGCCCGGCCGGCGATCTCCTGGATCCTTGGAGGGCCAGAGAGCTCCACCGGGCACTGCTGAAGTTCCAGCCGGATGTCCTGCTGGCCCACGGCTCCTCCGCTCTGAAGTATGGGGCCGTCAGCCGCCTGTTCTACCGGAGGGGGCTGGCCGTTTACCGGAACATCGGCCTGGCCAGCTTCTGGGCCAGGGGGAGGCTGCGGGTATGGGTCAACCGCCTGTGCTTGAGGGCCTTCGACGCGACGGTATCCCTCAGCCCTCGGACGCGGGAGGACTTTGTCCACCTGTACCGCGTACCCCCCAGCAAGGTCTGGGCTATACCCAATGGGGTGGACCCGGCTCCCTTTGAGAGGGTAAGGACCTCCCCGGTCCGGCAGGAGTACCGGCGCCGCCTGGGCATCGTGGAGGATCAGGTGGTCCTCATCAGTGTGGGGAAGCTCTCGCCGGAAAAGGACCAGGGGCAGCTTCTGGAGGTGGTGGCCGAGGCCCGGAGCCAGGGCATCCCCGCCAAGCTGCTGCTGGTGGGGGAAGGGCCACTGAGGGAGGAGATTCGGGGTGGCATCGCCCGCATGGGCCTGGAGGGGCAGGCCCTTATGCTGGGGCTCAGAGACGACGTGCCCGCCCTCATGGCCGCGGCGGACCTGTTCCTTCTCCCCAGCAAGACCGAGTCCATGCCCGCCGTGCTCATAGAGGCTGGCCTGGCGGGCCTGGCCTCGGTGGCCTACGACGTGGGTGCCGTGGCCGACGTGGTGAAGGACGGCAGGACGGGCGTTCTGGTCCCCCAGGGCCAGCTAGGCCTCTTTGTCCAGGCCGCCCTTTCCCTGATGATGGACGCCCGGCGCCGGCACGCCCTGGGGGCCGCCGCCCGGGAGCACTGCCAGGAGCATTTCGACCTGAGGAAGGTGGCCTCCATGTATGGGGCCCTGTTCCTCCGGTTGTTAGCCAGTAAGAACGGAGTGAAAGGTGGACAGACCGAGGAAAGTGCTCTGGCTCATTAAGGGCCTGGGTCGCGGCGGGGCCGAGTCCTTGCTAGCCCTGTCCCTGCCCCATTTGGATAGGGATGCCTTTCAGTACGAGGCCGCCTACCTGTTGCCTTGGAAGAAGGACCTGCTCCCGGATTTTGAGCGGGCGGGAGTCCCCGTCCACTGCCTGGAGTCGCGGCGGCGCCTGGACCCGGGGCTGGTGTTGCGTCTGGCCCGGCTGCTTAAAAGGCGGCAGGTGGACCTGCTCCACGTCCACTCTCCCTACGCCGCCCTTTTTGGCAGGGTAGCCGCTAGGCTAGCCCGCGTGCCCGCCGTGGTGTACACGGAGCACAACGTGCTCACCTCCTACCATCCCGCTACTAGACTCCTCCACCGCCTGACCTCCAGGCTGGACACTTGCACCATCGCCGTCTCTCAGGAGGTACAGCGCTCGGTTCTAAATGGCGCCCAAAGGAGAAGAAAGCCTGTCCAGGTGATATACGGGGGTGTGGAGGTGGCCGCCATAGAGGAGAAGGCAGGGCGTGGGGAGGAATACCGAGACCGGCTGGGCATCCCCCAGGGGCACCTGGTGGTGGGCAGCGTGGCGCACCTGCGGCCCCAGAAGGGGCATGGCTACCTTCTGGAGGCAGTGCGACAGGTGCTGTTGGAGCGGCCCGCCACCACCTTCATCGTCATAGGGCGGGAGAAGGTGCCCGGCTACCAGCAGAGCTTGGAGGCCAGGGCCCGGGAGCTGGGCATCGGGGAAAGGGTAAGGTTCCTTGGGTTCCAGCCGGACCCTCTGCCTATAGTGGCCTGCTTCAACGTGTTCGCCCTGTCCTCCCTGTACGAAGGCCTTCCCCTAGCGCTGCTGGAGGCCATGGCCCTGGGGAAGCCCCCAGTGGTCACCGCCGTGGGGGGCGTGCCCGAGGTGGTACAGGACGGCGTTAACGGGCTTCTGGTGCCGCCCCGCGACCCGTCGGCCCTGGCCCACAAGCTACTGCGGCTGCTGAACGACCCGGCCCTGCGCCACAAACTCGCCATCAACGCCAGGAGGACGGTGGAGCAGCACTTCACTATAGGTAGGATGGTGCGAGAAGTGGAGGCAGTATATAAGGGGCTCTTTTCTGGAGAGGAAGCGGTGACGGGGCCACTCCCGGCCACCAGGAGGAAGGTACATTGACCGTCCCGGTGCGATGGCGCAGCCGCACCTACGCTCCTGAGGACCAGGACAAGGTGATAGAGCTTCTACGGCTGGCACTGGGGCCCGCGTCCCGGGGGGCCCGGCCCGATGTGTGGCGGTGGAAGCACCTGGACAACCCCTTTGGCCCCTCTCTCCTGAAGGTGGCCACGGATGGGGACGGCCAGGTGGTGGGCCTGCGCGCTCTCATGCAGTGGCGGCTGGCGTACGGCGAAACTGAGCTGAAGGCCCTCAGGGCCGTGGATACCGCCACCCATCCCCATTGCCGGAGGTCGGGGATTTTCAAGGGACTGACCAGCCTCCTGGTGGAGGAGGCCAAGGAAGAGGGGTTCCACCTTATTTTCAACACACCCAACCGGTACTCCCTGCCCGGATACCTGAAGCTGGGATGGAGGTACGTGGGTAGGGTCCACCCTCTGGTCAAGGTGCTGGACCCTGCCAGCTTCCTGATAGGTCTAGCACGGCACCTGGTTCTGAGGAAGCGCGGGCGCCTAAGCCTCGGGAGGGATGACTTACCGGTCCGGTGTGAGCTACCCCCTGCCAGCGCGCTCCTGGAGAAGTCCGGGACCGTAGAATGCCTGCTGGGCCTGGCCCAATCTCCGAGGTCCCAGGATGGCCTGCATACCCTGCGCTCTGCCCAGTACCTGCTCTGGAGGTACCTGCGCCACCCCAGTCTGACCTATCACGTGGCCCAGGTCCAGGAGGACGGCGCCCTGGAGGCGTGGGCCATAGTCCGCGCTAACCTTCGGTCCGGCCTGCGGGAGGTGGTCTTGTGTGAAATGGCCCTGGACAGGCCTGACCTGGAGCTTTGCCGGAGACTCCTGGGGAGCATCAAGGCCCAGGTCCAGGCCGATTACATGGTGGCCTATTTCCCGCCGGGCTCCTTCCTGGACCAGAGCTTGAGACGCTGCGGCTTCTGGCCGGTGCCCCGGGTGGGTATGAACTTTGTCGTCAGGCCGTTGATAGCCCCTCTGCCCGTGGACCCCCTTCAGCCCGGCCACTGGGCTCTGAGCCTTGGAGACCTGGAGCTGTTCTAGGACGAAGAGATGTCGGCTCTGGCCCCTGTAGCTAAAGGCGTAGCCCTGGCCCTCTGCCTGGTACTGGTGGGGGCATTCCTGGGGCTGGGTGTCTCCCGTTCGGACTACAACCTACAGGGCTACGTGGTGGTGGCCCTGGCGGTGGCGCTGCTGGGCCTGTTTGTCCTGGTCCCCAAAGCGGCCTCTGGAGAGGCCCCGTGGTTCGCCAGGCTTCTCGTACTGGCCCTGGCAGTCAAGGCTGGCGCCGCCCTGTTTCGCCTCTATTGGGGCTTCGAGGTAAAGGAGGGTATCGCCGATGCGGCGGGGTACCACGGTGCGGGGAGGGTCATAGCCAACAGCATAAGGCACCTGGACTTCAGCCAGGTGCCCCTCTACCTCCAGCCCGGGACAGAGTTCGTCAAGCTGTTCACTGGCTTCGTGTATGCGGCCATAGGACCGACTCTTTTGGGGGTACCTTTTCTTCGCCGCCTTGGCCTTCGTCGGGTGTGTGCTGTACTACAAGGCCTTCCGAGTGGCCTTTCCCGAGGGGGACCGGGGGCTCTACGCCCTGCTGGCCTTCCTGTACCCGTCGTGGGTGTACTGGCCCAGCAGCATCGGCAAGGATGCCACACTGGCCCTGATGATAGCCATGGTGGCCTACGGTGCGGCGGTGGTATTCCGTTACAACAAACTGCACGGATGGGTCCTTCTGGTGCTGGGGCTGGCGGGGGCCACCATGGTCCGCCCCCACGTGGCGGCCCTGCTGGGTGTGGCCCTGGCCTGTGGCCTGGTCCTGGGCCCTCCCAGGCGTCTCAGGTCCAGCCTGGCCCTGGTCCGGATGGTGTACATCGCCATTGCGGTGGCTGGTGCGTGGTTGGTCATCACCAAGGCGACCACCTTCCTGGACTTCGAGACGGTGAGTATAGAGGAGACCCTGGCCACCTACGAGGACCTGCGGGCGAGGGCCTCCCGGGGCGGCGCCGCCTTCACCCCCCCCCATCCTTGACCGACCCCCTGGGTGTCCCCATGGCGGTGGCTACCATCCTGTTCCGCCCCTTCCCCTGGGAGGCCCACAACCTGGCGGCGCTGGTGCTGTCCCTGGAAGGTGGACTCCTGGGGGCCTTGATGCTGTTCCGTATTCGCAGCATCACCAGTGCCCTGGGCAGGGTCCTATCGGACCCCTTCGTTCTTTTTGTGGTGGTGTACGCGGTGATGTTCACCCTGGCTTTCACGGTGGTGGGCAACTTCAGCATCCTGGGCCGCCAGCGACTTCAGATGCTCCCACTGCTGTTCATGCTCCTGGCCTTCCCGGTGGCTTCCACAGCTCAGGTTGTCGGGGCCAGACCTGCTACCAGGAGCCGAGATTCAGTACCCAGCGTGGCCGCCCCAACCAGCCCCCAAAGGTAGCGACATGCTGTCCCCCGCAAGTACTGGCAAGCTTTCCCAACCCGTGCGGATGCTCAGGCACTGGGTGCCCGGCCTCATCCGCAGCCTCTCGCTGCCCCTGAGGGTGGTGGTCTGCTTGCTGTCCCTGGCAGGCATCCTGCTCCTGTCGTACCAGTACACGTCCCAGGGCCGAGCGGTCGTGGAGCGGTACCGGGCCCTGGCCCAGGAGACGGGGCAGACCGCTGTGACCCCCGAGTCCCTGGTCTCCCTGACCCACCAGATGTGCGCCCTGTCAACGACCATCAGCAGCGTGGACTCCTTCCTACAGCCCCTCACCGCCACCTTGTCCCAGGGTGGATGGTGCGGTAATTACGATCGGGTGTTTGTAGTGCTGGCCCAGGCCAACGGCTACTCGGCTCACAAGCTCCACCTGCGCTCGGGCAGCCGCTCCCATACGGCGGCGGAAGTGTTGTACCAGGGCAAGTGGCGGGTGGTGGACCCCTTCTTCAATCTGGTCTATCGCCTCCCCAGTGGAGAGATGGCGACCTTCGACGATCTGGTGCGGGACCCGTCCCTGTTGCAGAGGCCCACCTTTCTGGGCCAGATGCAGGACCCCAGGCTGGAGGGCATCTATCGCTCCTACACTCCTGTCTTCCCGGCCCTGTATCGAGACGCCCCCGACCTGGACTTGGCTTTGAACGAAAGCAGCCTGTTCCACGGGGCCGTGGTGCTGCTGAGCTACCCCCTGGACCCGCTATACGGAGGGGTTCGCAGACCCCTGCTCCCCCATTGGCTGGACCGCCCCGAGCTGCTAGGCATATACGCCCTCTCCCTGGTGCTGTGGCTCACCGGCATAAGCCTCCTCCTCACCTACGCCAGTAGGAGACGGGCCCGGCACAAGACAGAGGCCCCGGGTGGGACGTAGGAAGGTGATCCCTCATTTGGACAAGGGGGTGTTTCTCCTGTCTATAGACACGGAGTTGGCCTGGGGAGGGGTGCACGACGGTTCCTTCCGGCGCCGCACCCACCTGTACCGCCTCACCAGGGAGGCCATCGCCCGGCTGTTGGCCCTCCAGGAGTGTTACCAGATAAGGGCCACCTGGGCTGTGGTGGGGCACCTGTTCCTGGAGCCGTGTCGGCCCGTGGATGGGGTGAAGCACCCGGAGGTGGTCAGGCCTGCCTATGCCTGGTTCTCCGGGGACTGGTTCCAGTACGACCCCTGCACTGGCCTGGAGGCCGACCCCTTCTGGTACGGCCCGGACATTGTGGAGGCCGTGCTCCGCTGCAAGACGCCTCAGGAGGTGGGGAGTCACAGCTTCTCCCACGCCATCATGGGCGACCCTGGGTGCAGCCGGGAGGCCTTCCAGTCGGAGCTCAGGGCCTGCCAGGAGGCGGCCCGGCCCTGGGGCATCCAGCTCCGCTCCTTTGTGTTCCCCAGGAACTCCATAGGCCACCTGGACGCGCTGTCGGCCAGCGGCTACACCGCCTTCCGTGGCCTGGCCCGGCCCTGGCATGGCCGCCTGCCCGTCCTGGGAGAGAAGGCCCTGCGGGGCCTCCAGGCCCTTTCGCCCCTGGCCCCCGAGACTTCCCAGCCAAGGCTGTTGGATGGGCTGATAGACCTTCCTGGCACCTACTTCTACCTCCACCGGGAGGGGTGGGCCAAGAGGGTGCCCATCGGGGCAAGGGTGCACAAGGCCTTCCTGGGACTGGAGAAGGCTGCCAGGAGCAGAGAGATCTTCCACCTTTGGTTTCACCCCTTCAACCTAGCCACGGACCCCCAGGGGCTGCTGTCGGGGCTGGAGGCTATCTTCCGCCGAGTGGCCGTGTTGCGGGAGGCCGGAAGGCTGGATAACCCCACCATGGGAGAACTGGCCGGAAAGCTGAGCAAGGCTTTCGGCCTCAGGAGAGGATGAGCATGAGAACAGCGGGTGTCATCGGACTGGGATACGTGGGCCTGCCCCTGGCGGTGGAGCTGTGCCGCTCCGGCTTCACGGTGGTGGGGGTGGATGTGGATGCCAGGCGGGTGTCCACCTTGCTATCGGGCCGATCGTATATAGACGACGTGCCCACGGAGGTGGTGGGGGCCCTAGTGGGGGAGGGCCTGCTGGTGCCCACCCAGGACTACGGGGCCCTCGGCTCTGTGGAGGCCATGAGCATCTGCGTGCCTACACCCCTGCGCAAGACCAGGGAGCCGGACGTCTCCTTCGTCACCGGTGCAGCCCAGAGCATCGCCCGGGTACTGCGCCCGGGGCAGTTGGTGGTTTTGGAGAGCACCGTTTTCCCAGGGGCCACGGAGGAGCTGGTGGCCCCCATCTTGGAAGGCAGCGGCCTCCGGGCGGGGGAGGACTTCTACCTGGCCTTCTCTCCCGAAAGGATCGACCCTGGTAATCGGCGCTTCCAGGTCAGGGAGATCCCCAAGCTGGTGGGAGGCATCAACCATGCCTCCACCAGGAAGGCTGTGGAGTACTACGGTCAGGTCTTCTCCACCGTGGTCCCCATGGCCTCGGCCAGGGAGGCAGAGATGGCCAAGTTGCTGGAGAACACCTTCCGGGCGGTGAACATAGGGCTGGTGAACGAGCTGGCCATCCAGGCCCACCAGATGGGTGTGAACATATGGCGGGTCATAGATGCCGCGGCCACCAAGCCCTTCGGCTTCATGCCCTTCTACCCAGGCCCCGGCTGGGGGGGCCACTGCATCCCCGTGGCCCCGGTGTACCTCTCCTGGAAGGTCAAGGCCAGCGGGGGCGAGGCCGGCTTCATTGACCACGCCGTGCACATCAATAACCTGATGCCGGGCTACGTGGTGCAGCGGCTTACGGACCTGCTCAACGAGCAGGGGAGGTCCCTGCGGGGCTCCCGCATCCTGCTACTGGGGGTGGCCTACAAACGGGATGTGGCCGACGTGAGGGAGTCCCCAGCCCTCACCATCCTCTCCCTGCTTAAGCATAAGGGCTGTCAGGTGACCTACCACGATCCCTACGTGCCCCGTATGGAACATGAGGGCCTCTGGGAGTCCCAGCCTCTATCGCCCCAGCTTCTTCTGGAGCAGGACTGCGTGGTCATCACCACGGACCACACCGGAGTGGACTACGAGCTGGTGTCCAGAAGCTCCAGGCTGGTGCTGGACACCAGGAACGCTACCAAGGGGCTCCAGGAAAAGTACCCCCACATCCACCTGCTATGAGGTGAGAGGCCATGATGGTACTGGTGACGGGCGGTGCTGGGTTTATAGGCTCCCACCTGGTGGACCGCCTGGTGAGGGACGGCCACGCTGTGCGGGTCCTAGACAAGTTCCGCACTGGGCGGCGGGAGAACCTTTCCCATCTGGAGGGCCACTTCGAGCTTATCCAGGGGGACATTAGAGACCCCACCTGTGTCAAAAGGGCGGTGGCCGGAGTGGAGGTGGTGTTCCACCTGGCCGCTGCGGGGTCGGTGAGTTTCTCCGTGGAGCAGCCCCTGGTCAGCAACGACATCAACGTGGTGGGCACCCTCAACGTTCTGGTGTGCTCGCGGGAGGCCGGTGTGCGGCGGGTGGTCTTCTCGTCTTCCTCCTCGGTGTACGGTAACACCCCTGTCCTCCCCAAGCACGAGGCTATGCCCCCCAATCCCCAGTCGCCCTACGCCATAACCAAGCTGGTGGGGGAGCTGTACTGTCGCAACTTCTACCAGCTATACGGCCTGGAGACGGTCTCCCTGCGCTACTTCAACGTCTTCGGGCCCAGGCAGGACCCCAACTCGCCCTACGCCGCGGTGGTACCCAAGTTCATCAGCGGCCTGCTCCAGGGCCGTCCACCGCTCATCCACGGCGATGGCACCCAGTCCCGGGACTTCACCTACGTGGAGAACGTGGTCAGCGCCAATGTGCTGGCCGCCTGGGCTACCAGGGGCGTCGGCGAGGTGTTCAACATCGGCTGCCACCGTTCGGTGACGTTGCTGGAGCTGTACCGGGAGGTGGAGAGGCTTGTGGGTACCCAGGTGGAGCCGGTCTTCGGCCCGCCAAGACCTGGTGACATTAAGGACAGCCTGGCGGACATAACCAGGGCCAAGGAGCTTCTGGGCTACCAACCCTCCATTGACTGGCGGGAGGGCCTGCGCCGTACCGTGGCCTGGCACCTCAACGGAAGGAAGGCATTGGGTGACTACTGAGATAAAGGTCCTTCAGGTCTCCACCTCTGGCATAACCCAGAAGGCCCTTCTGAGGCCCTTGGTGGACCGACTGCTCCAGGAGGGATACCGGGTGCACCTCACCTGCTCCGGTGACTCCCACGCCCGGGAGATGGTCAGGCTGGGCTACAGCCTTACGCCCATACGCATAGACCGCCGGATACACCCCCTCTCCAACCTCCGGTCCACAAGAGAGCTGGCTCGGTTCATGGCCCGGGAGAGGTTCCACATGGTGCACGTTCACACGCCCGTGGCCTCGGTGGTGGGCCGTCTGGCCGCCCGGCTGGCCCGGGTCCCGGTGGTTATCTACACCGCCCACGGCTTCTACTTCCACGAGAACATGGCTGAGGCGCCCAAGCGGGCCATCATATGGCTGGAGCGGGCCCTGGGGAGGATTACCGATATGCTCCTCACCCAGAGCCAGGAGGATGCCGACACGGCAGTCAGGGAGCGTATCTGCCCCCCTCACAAGGTGCGGTGGATAGGCAACGGGGTGGACATCCGACGGTTCAGCGCCAGCGCCCACCAGGTTCAGCGCTGGCCCGGCCTCTCTCCCCAGGATAGGGTGGTGGGTTTCGTGGGGCGCATGGTGGGTGAGAAGGGGATTGTGGAGCTGGTGCAGGCTATGGAGGTGGTGGTCAGGGAAGTGCCTGAGGCGAAGCTGATGCTGGTGGGCGACACCCTGGACGACGATCGCGACCGGGGCACCAAGGAGGTGCTGCGCCGCATGATCTCCCAGAATGGCCTGGCCTCCAGGGTACTCTTCACCGGGTTCGTGGACGACATCCCCCGCGCCATGGCCTCCATGGACCTCTTCGTTCTGCCTTCTTACAGGGAGGGGATGCCCCGCTCCATCATCGAGGCCATGGCCAGCGGCAAGCCCGTGGTGGCCACTGACATACGCGGGTGTAGGGAGGAGGTGGTGGATGGACTGACGGGCCTGCTGGTGCCCGCCAGGGACTGGAGGGCCCTGGCCCAGGCCATTGTCCAGGTCCTCTCCCATCCGGAGCTGGCTCGGAGGATGGGAGAGGCGGGTAGGAAACGGGCCCAGGAGCTGTTCGACGAGCGTCGAGTGCTGGACAGGCAGCTAGAGGTCTATAGCTATCTGGTCCAGACCAGGCTAGAAGGAGGTGTATGGTCACCAAGAGGGTCATGGATATCACGCTCTCGTCACTGATGCTGCTTCTCTTGGCAGTCCCCTTCGCCATCATCGCCCTGATGGTCAAGCTGGATTCTCCAGGGCCTGTCTTCTATCGACAGAAGCGGGTGGGCAAGGACGGCAAGGTCTTCCAGCTACTGAAGTTCCGCTCCATGGTGGTGGACGCCGAAAGGAACGGCCTGGGTTACGAGGTGGCGAGGAACGACCAGCGTATCACCCGGGTAGGGCGGCTGCTCAGGGAGTGGGGCCTGGATGAGCTGCCTCAGCTCATCAACGTGCTGAGGGGCGAGATGAGTCTGGTGGGTCCGCGGGCTGCCCGCCCCGACCAGATGGAGCGCTTCACTGACAGGGAGAGGCAGAGGGCCAGGGTGAAGCCCGGAATAACGGGCTGGGCCCTGGTCAACGGGCGCAACCTCATCGACTGGAAAAGACGCATAGAGCTGGACCTGTGGTACATCGAGCACCGGTCCTTCTGGCTGGACGTGAAGATACTGCTGAAGACCATTTGGGTGGTTCTGGTTACAAGGCAGGGAGTTTATGGACCGGCGGGGGTGACGCGTGACTACAGTCCTTAGGGCGGCAGCCTATATAGACCCTGAGGCCTCAGTGCACCCGGAGGCCCAAGTGGGTGCTGGTACGGTGATCACCGGCCGGGTCACCATCGGCCCCAGGGTGAAGGTAGGGGCCCAGTGTGTCATTGAGGGCGCGCCCGACCGTGAGACCATCATCCAGGAGGACACGGTCCTCGATGATTTTGTCAAGCTCTTGCCTGGAGTGGTCATCGGGGCCGGCAGCCGCATTGGCCCCTACTGCCTACTGGGCCACCCGTCCAAGGTCCTGCTCACGGGCCTGGACGCCTCGGCCCTGAGCCAGAGGATAAGGCCTCTGCTGGTGGAGCAACCGCGGACCATTATCGGCCCTGGGGCCCTCATCCGGTCCCACGGCGTCATCTACTCCAACGTAGTCATAGGCGACCGCTTTGTCACCGGTCACTTCATCATGGTACGAGAGCACACCCGCATTGGGTCCAGGTGTGTCTTTGGGACTCACGCTTCGGTGGACGGGTACTGCGCCGTAGGGGACAGAAGCCATATAGGCCAGTATTGCCAGCTATCCCAGGCGGCCTGCATCGGTAGGGGGGTGTTCATAGGGGGCCACACCGTCTTCTCAGACAACCCGGAGGCCATCTGGGACGTGGAGCACGACCTGCACGGCGCCTACGTAGGCGACTACGTCCGCATTGGGCTTAACTGCACCATCTTGCCCGACGTGGTGGTGGGCAAGTACGCCTTCATTGGTGCCGGGTCCGTGGTCACCAAAAACGTGCCCTCCCGGGCCTTGGCCTACGGTACGCCGGCCCGGGTGGCCCGCACCCTCACCGACCGGGAAGTCCAGGAGTACGTGGACTCGGTAGAACGCTAAGGAGGTTTGACGTGGATAGTAAGCCAGCAGCCCTGGGGGGCACCCCTGTCCTGGACATGGAGGCGGGGATCGTGCGCCCCTCCATTGCCCAGTACACCACCCAGGAGCTTCTCTCCAGGATCAAGGGCATCCTGGAAAGCAACATGGTGACCAACGGCCCCACGGTGAGAGAGCTGGAGACGGCCATGGCCGCCTACCTTGGGGTGGAGCATGTGGTGGCCGTCTCCTCCTGTACCATGGGGCTGACCCTGGCCATCCAGGCGGCCGGGCTCCAGGGCAAGAAGGTGGTCCTACCCAGCTTCACCATTGCCGCCACCGCCAACGCCGCCTACTGGAACCGCTGCCAGTTACTCTTTGTGGACATAGACCTGGATACCTTCAACCTCTCCGTGCCCCACCTGCGGGAGGTGATGGACGAGGAGGTGGGCGCCGTCCTGCCCGTGCATGTCTTCGGCAACCCCTGCGCCGTGGAGGAGATACAGGCCGTGGCCAGCCAGTACGGGGTCACAGTGGTGTACGACGCCGCCCAGGCCTTCGGGGCCACCTATAAGGGGAGGCGGCTGGGCGGCTTCGGCCTGTGGGAGGTTTTCAGCGGCAGCCCCACCAAGCACTTCACCTCCCTGGAGGGGGGCTTCGTCGCCACCAACCATGCCCCCATCGCGGAGATGGTCAGGCTCACCCGCAACTACGGGGTGCTGCCCAACTACGACTGTGTACTGCCGGGCCTCAACGGGCGTATGCCGGAGATTAACGCCGCCGTGGGCCTGGCCCTTCTGCCCGACACAGACCAGTTCATCGCCAACCGCAACCGTTACGCAGCGCTGTACCAGCGGTGGCTGGGGGAGCTGCCGGGGATACGGTTCCAACGGGTGACCCCCGGCGCCGGTTCCAGCTACAACTACCTGGGGCTGTTGGTGGAGCCGGCAGAGTTCGGGCTGACCAACCGGGAGCTGGCCCAGGCTTTAAAGGCGGAGCACATCGCCACCAAGGTGTACTACCACCCGCCGGTGCACCAGCAGCAGGCCTACCGCCCTCTGGCCCAGGAGCCGCTGCCCAACACCGAGTACCTGGCCGATAGGATCATCTGTCTCCCCCTGTATAACCACATGGAGCACAGCCTTATAGAGGGCGTCTGCCTGGCGGTGCATCGAATCCACAAGTATGCGCCAGAGGTGAGGGAGGCGCTGGCCGCACGCCCAGCCAAGGCCTAACTTGCCGGACGGTTTCACTGGTTCCCTCTGCGCCACAACAGGCGCGTCGCAACGGCGGACGGCAGCGTGTTAGTTGGAGGGCTAGGCGAGCGCCTCGCGGACCAAATCTTTGCTCAGGGAGGACCTATGGGACAGTTAGCTCTGGTTACTGGCGGTGCAGGATTCATTGGCTCACACATAGTAGAGGCCCTGTGCCAGCAGGGCTTCAAGGTGCGGGTGTTGGACAGCCTGGTGAAGGGCAAGCTGTCCAGCATTCAGCCCTTGATAGACGAGGGGCGGGTGGAGTTCGTGGAGGGGGACATCCGCTCGTGGGATAGCGTGTACCGGGCTACCAAAGGGGCCGATTACGTGTTCCACACCGCTGGCGTCCACATCAAGAGGAGCATGGAGTCGCCCGGGGAGATGGTCCAGGTGAACATCCAGGGCTCCTACAACGTGTTCCGGGCAGCCCTGGAGCACGGGGTCAAGCGCGTTGTTTTCTCCTCCTCGTCTAGCATCTACGGTGACCCCAAGAAGCTGCCCATGTCCGAGGACGATCCGCCCGACCCGGTGGAGCCTTACGGGGCCAGCAAGTGGATGTGTGAGCAGCTCCTGAAGCACCTGAGCCGGGAAGGGCTGAAGTACACCGCCCTGCGCTACTTCAACGTCTATGGTGAGCGCCAGGCCGCCCACGCTTTCTACACCACGGTCATCATCACCTTCATCAAGCGCCTACTCAACGGCCAGCCCCCCGTCATCGACGGGCAGGGCACCCAGTCTATGGATTTCACCCACGTCAGCGACGTGGCCAGGGCTAACCTGCTGGCCATGGAGTGTCCCGCCGAGAACCAGGTGTTCAACGTGGGCACCGGTGTCTCCACCACGGTGCGGGACCTGGCCTACATCCTTCGCGATGCCCTGGGGGTCAGGGTGGAGCCTGTGTTCAACGGCAAGCCCAGCCTGGTCTCCCGCCGCCAGGCGGATACCCGCAAGGCCAGGGAGCTTTTGGGGTTCGTCGCCCAGGTGGGTGTCCGCGACGGCCTGACCCAGGTGGCCCAGGCCATTGCTGCCCACCCAGAACGCTACTAGCGCTGTCCCAAGTCAGATTCCAGTCATGCTAGAAAGGGGTAAAGGTAAATGCTCAATTCAGACAGGAATAGGCTGCTTCTCCAGGGTGAAATGAGGATAGGCGTTTGGGGGGTGGGACACATCGGCTACTCCACCATGTGCCACTTCGCCGAAAAAGGTGTCCGCTGCCTTGGCTACGACGTGGACCCGATGAAGGTGGCAAAGGTGAACCGGGGCGAGGCCGCCATATTCGCCATGGACTACTGGTTGGGCTTCGACCCGGCCTACCTGTTCCGCAGCGGCGTCGCCCGCGTCACCTCCGACTGGGAGGAGATGCTGGACCCCACCGTAGGCGTCCACTTCGTGTGCGTCACCACCGAGCGCCACGGCCACCCTTACCTGGAGCCTCTACTGGATGTGTTCAGTAAACTCTCCAGGACCAAGGGCATCCCCCGGCCGGTGCCTCCCCTGGTCATCATCGAGTCCACCCTGACCCCTACCACCACGGATAAGTTCGTGATCCCCCTTCTCCAGCGGGAAGGGCTCCAGGTGGGTCAGGACATCCTCCTGGGCTGTGCCCCCCGCCGTGACTGGTTCTCCAGCCCTGACAAGTCGGTGACCACCCTGCCCCGAGTCTTTGGCGGCACCGATGCCTACACTACAGAGCAGATGCGCCAGGTGCTCTCCATCCTGTGCCAGAACCTGGTCCAGGCCCCCAGCCACTTCTACGCCGAGGTGGTGAAGAGTATAGAGAACGCCTACCGCCACGCGGAGATAGCCCTGGCCTTCGAGCTCTCCCGGGCCTATCCCAGCATGGATATGAAGACCGTCCTGGAGCTGGTGGGCACCAAGTGGAACGTCGGCACCTTCCACCCTAGCTTTGGCGTGGGCGGGTACTGCATTCCCCTGTCTAGCTACTACGTCATCGAGGGAGCGGAGCGGCCCGAGGAGCTGAAGATACTGAAGCAGGCCATCATCACCTGCGAGGAGCAGCCCCTGCTCCTGGCCGAGTCCTTGCTGCGCCGGGGTGTGCGGAACGTGGGCCTTCTGGGCCTGTCCTATACCCATAACGTCAAGGTGTGGGCCCAGAGCCCCACCCTGCACATCGGTGCCTTCCTTCTCAACGCTGGCGTGAAGGCGAAGGTGAACGATCCCCACTTCTCTCCAGAGGAGATTCGCAGCATCAGCGGCCTGGAATCCTTCCCCTTCCCCGAGGGCCTGGAGGAGTTCGATGCCGTTCTGGTGGTGGCAGGACATCGAGAGTACCGGCTGGCCAACCACCAGGAGGTGCTGGACAGGCTGAAGAACTGCCGGCTGGTCCTGGACAACGCGGGGCTGTGGAAGGGGGTGGACTTCGCTTCCCGCCATATCGAGTACCACATACCGGGCCAGGCCCACTGGCTAGACGGCTACACACGTTCGGGTGGCCTGACGCCCACAGGAGCAGGACGGTAGCAGTGTTCAGAGCAGCGCCATCCGGGCTTGAAGAGATACTGGGTAGGCTGTCCCTGGAGTATCAGGCCCTGCTGCTGTGCTCCAGGGTAAGGCTGGACGCCGGACAGGAGGCCCAGTTGTCCAACCTGCTGGCAGACCGGCGACTGTCGTGGCCATCCCTGGTGTACCTGGCCGGGTGGCACCGCCTCTCTGGCCTCCTGTACCACCACCTGCAGAAAGCCGCGTCCAGCGGCCAGGTCCCCCCGTGGGTGCAGACCAGGCTGAGAGCGGCCTACGTGCACAACGCGGCCCGGAACCTGTACTTCCAAGGGCAGCTACGCACCGCCCTGACTGCCCTGGGCTCTCATGGTATCCCCGTCATCGCCCTTAAGGGTGTTGTGCTGGTGGACAAGGTTTTCCACGACCCGGGCTTGCGCCCCATGAAGGATATAGACCTGCTGGTACCCGCCCATAGGGCGGAGGAGGCCCAGACCCTGCTTTGCCAGATGGGGTACCAGCCCATGGGGAGCCCCGAGGTCCAGGAGCGGACTCGCCGTGAGCACCGCCACCTGCCCGTGCTGGCCGATCCCCAACGGCTGGTGGCCCTGGAGGTCCACTCCCACATTGTGGCCAAGGGGGCCCCTTCCGGTTTGACCTGGCCGGCTTCTGGGAGCGCGCCCAGGAGACCTCCATCGCCGGGGTACCGGTGCTGGTGCTGTGCCCGGAGCACATGTTGGCCCACCTGTCGGTCCACTTTTTCCTGGACCGGCGGTTCCGTAGCCACGGTGCCCTGGCCCAGATTTGTGATATCGCGGAAACGGCACGGGCCTACCAGGACTCTCTAGACTGGGCCTTCATGGAAAACCAGGTAGCTCAGTTCGGTCTGGCCGTGCCCGTGTACTGCGGCCTGCTGCTGGCCCGCACCCTCCTGGGCGCCCCCGTACCCAGCCAGGTCCTGGAGCACCTGCGGCCCCACAACCTCGGCCCTGGGGCCCTGGAGCTCTTGGTCAAGCGCAGGGTCCTGGACACCCGGCAGCCCCTGGCCTCGGCCCTGGTTGGGCCGGACCAGGAGTACAACCTGCTCAACTGGGCCAAAGGGGTGTTTAGCCGGGTGGTCCCCAGGCGCTCCTACCTGGCGGAGCGCTACGGCTACTCCGAGCTGGCCCGGCGACCGGTCAGGTCCTACCTCAGGCGGTGGCGTGAAGCGGCGACCCTTTTGGGGCACTATATATTCAGCCCTGTGGAGTTGTGGGAGGAAGTGATGGTGGACCGTTGGATCCATAGACTCTCTTCAGGCGGAAACGGCAAAGGTGGCCGGCAGCCCAGCTCCCTCAACCCTCAAGCCCCCAAGACCTCCTCCCCGGGGCCAGGGCAGGGAGCAAGCCCATGACCCAGCTACCCAAGAAGGCCTCCAATCAGCACGACCCTCTGCAAGTTCCTGAGCACATCCTGTCCCAGGAGGTCCAAGGCGAGCTGGTACTGCTGGACCTCAGGACCGGGTCCTACTACGGCCTGAATGAAGTGGGCTCTCACATATGGTCCCTCCTACTTCAGCAAAAGGGCCTGGACGACATCGTAGAGGCCCTGGGCCAGGCGTACGACGTCTCCTCCGATCGGTTGCGGGCCGATGTAACGGCCTTTATCCAGAGGCTGGTGGACTTTGGACTGCTCAGCCTGGACCATGAAGGGCCTAAAGAGACTAGCTAGGCTTTGGCCGGCCCTGTGGTCTGGCCTGCCCTCCGCCTACTGGTGGCTGGTGTGGGCGTGGTGGCATGCCATCCGCACCGGGGGCCGCCAATTGACCAGCCCGGTGCCTCGGCTCCGGCGCCCTTCGCCCCCCGAGGAGCAATGGTTGCTGAGTAGGGTACGCCTGGTCCGCCTGGCAGCCCGCTACCCTGTCCCATGGGCCCGGTGCTTGCAGCAGTCCCTGGCCTTGCAGAAGTGGCTGGCCCAGGACGGCGTGGAGACCCGGCTGTGTCTGGGTGTCCGCAAGGAGGGTAGGTCTCTCAAGGCTCACGCTTGGCTGGAGTACCAGGGCAGGGTGCTGAATGATGTCCCCTGGGTAGCCAGCTATTATCGACCTCTGACGCCGGCCAGGCCCTCCTCAGGGTCCAGGCCGTCTGACAAGGCTAAGGAGTCAGGCCTGTGAGTGGAATCGCCGGGGTATTTCGGCTGGACGGCTCTCCCGTGGAGATGGGACTGCTCCAGCGGATGGGCCAGCAGATGGCCTACCTGGGGCCAGATGGGGAGGGCCTCTGGAGTAGGGGTCCGGTGGGGCTGGCCCACCGTAAGTTGGTGGCCACTCCAGAAGCCGAGGAGGAGCGGCAGCCTATAACCCTGGAGGACGGCCGTTTGGCCATAGTGTGGGATGGCCGTGTGGACAACCGCCAGGAGCTGCTTTCCTCCCTGGGGCGGGCCTTCCCCGTGGATGCCAGTATTTCCGACCCCTGCCTGGCGCTGTGGGCCTACCGGCGGTGGGGCGAGGGCTGTGTCCAGCACCTGGTGGGTGACTACGCCTTCGCCCTCTGGGACGGCGGCCGGAGGGCGCTGTTCTGCGCCCGGGACCCCATGGGCATACGCCCCCTGTATTACCACCACGGCCAGGACTGCTTTGTCCTCGCCTCCGACGTGCGGAGCGTCATCGCAGGGGCAGGTCTCACTCCAGAGCTGGAGCCGCTAAAGGTGGCCTTGTACCTCATGGGCAGGCTGAACGAGGCCGAGCGCACCTTCTTCAAAGGGGTCTTCCAAGTCCCCCCGGGCACTGGCTTATGGTCACCTGCCAAGGTGTGCGAAAGGAGCGGTTCTGGGAACCCAGGCCTTGGGACCAGGTCCGCTATAAAAGGACCGAGGAGTACGTAGAGCACTTCCGGGAGGTCTTTTCTCGGGCTGTGGGGTGCCGTCTGCGCAGCCCTGGCCCGGTGGGCGTCAGCCTCAGCGGAGGGCTGGACTCCACCTCCATCGCCTGCACCGCCGCCTACCTGAGGGACTTGGGCCTCTACCCAAGGGTGGACCTCCACAGTTTTTCCTCGGTCTTTCAGGACTTCCCCGAGGTGGACGAGAGCCGGTACATCGACGCCGTGGCGGAGCGATGGGGCTTGGTGAGACACCGTATCCTGGCCGATGGACTCTGGGCCTTCAAGCCCCTCAGGGACTGCAGCATCGTGCTGGGACAGCCCTACCCGGTGCCCTTCCAGGCAAGGCACGAGGCGCTGCTGAAGGAGGCCCAGAGCGCGGGTGTCCGGGTGATGATGACGGGCGAGGGAGGGGACGAGCTGCTGCTGGCCGGCTTCGGGTACCTGCTGGACCTGATGAGGGGGCTGCACCTGGCCCGCCTCTTCACCGAGCTCAAGTACCTGGTGCCGCGCAGCCGGCTGGACTTTCTCCGAATGGTCCTCTGGTACCTGGTGCCAGGGCCGGTGCACCGCGCCTATACTAGTGTGCGCACACGGCCGGTCCCTCAGTGGCTGGACCAGGACTTTGTCAGGGCCAGCGGGGCATTGGATTTTCACGGGCCTACTCCCCCCAGGAGCTGCTCCTCCAGCATCTATTGGCGCGGCCTGTACTTGGGGCTGTCCAACCTTCCTCGGTTGCCTTACCTCTCCTACATAACCGAGATGTACGCCCACCACGGCATAGAGGCCAGGCACCCTTTCCTGGACCTAAGGGTGGTGGACTTCCTGTCTCGGGTCCCTGCCCACCTCAAGTTCTCCAGGGGCTGGAGCAAGTTCCTGCTGCGTAAGGCTACCCAAGGCCTGCTGCCGGACCAGGTCCGGCTGAGGCCCCGGAAGTCGGCCTTTTCCCAGGTCTTCGACCAGGGGGTGCGGGAGGAGCGTACACGGATCGAAGGTTATCTCAGGGCCGGCTACTTGGCCGACCTGGGATGGGTCAAGAAGGACATGGTCTGGGGCCTCTACCAGAGGTACTTACTGGGCGATAGGAGCCGGAGTATCTATTTAATCAGCCTGATTACTCTGGAAGACTGGCTGTTCACTAACTTTGGCAGCAACGCAAGTGGGGCCTACAAGGGGTTGCCACTGGCCTGCCCAATTTGGGCAAGAGAGGGGTGATGTGCCTTTGAGCAAGAAGCAACTGTACCTGCCCCCTGAGGTGATTACCTACGGCATGCTGGGTGTGGTGACGGGGGATATCCCGTGCTCGGGGTTCTACAACAAGACCACAGCGGTCCCCGATGACACGACTCCCCAGAACCCGCCCGGCCCCATAGGCGATCCCACCTGCCTCTAAGGTAGGCCGTAAGCCGGGGGTTGCTGCACAGTAGGCCCCGCCCCCGGCTATACTCGATCTTTTCACATTCGAGCTTAATGTGTCCACTTACCGTGTTTTTGGGTTGATAGTGGAATCCAGCATCCCCCTGCCTTTTCTTCAAGCCGGGGGCGCCACCGGTCAGCCGGCCGACCTGAGGGTTAGGGTGACCGCCGGGCACCCCGGGCCCCAGCCCGCAGGGGTGGCGCGCACTTTCACCTGTCGGGATGGCGGGCCGCCCTGGGGGCTGTGGTGTGGGGAGGAGGGCTTCACCATGCGCCAGGAGGACCGGGTGCAGTTCACCATCTCCAGCCGAGGGGACTGGGTGGTCTGCCGGCACCAGACCCCTCTCTTGGATGAGGTCTGTTGGTATCTGTTACACCTGGTGCTCCCCTTTGTCCTGCGCCGGCGGGGTAGCCTCAGCCTCCACGCCTGCGCCGTGGCCCTTCCGGGCGGCGCCTCGGTGTTCCTGGGGGAGAGCGGCGATGGCAAGTCCACCCTGGCGGCGGCCTTCGCCAGGGAGGGCTTCCCTGTGCTGGCTGACGAGGTGGTGGTTCTCCCCC
>DAOUBE010000184.1:0-15907 GCA_034432835.1 Dehalococcoidia bacterium
CTACACGGCAGTGGTAGTGAAGGAGTGTAGCCTGCCAGGAGGTGAATTGTCTTTTTGAGGGAGCGCAGCTACGGAAGGATCTGGAGGGTAGGTGGCCCACCCCGTCAGATTCATCGCCCTTTGCAGAAGGGCTCAGAGTGACAGCTAACAACCTGCCTTGCAAGGCTGCTACTAGGACCAGGCCACGCTCTCCCAAGCCCGCCTCAAGAAAGGTCCTAGTAACAGCAGTGCTGGAGTGTTGGATCGTACGTTCGGTAGGGGCAGGCCTGGAAGTCTGCCTAGATGTAGTGGGGCGGACCTGTGTGCCCGCCCCTACATGAATGCGTCGTCCTCATGCAGAACTAATATGGCGTCCTCGCCTGGGCTTGTGGGGTGAGGGGCCGGGCAGCCCGCCTTGCGAAGCCGGCGCCGGCCCCTTCTCCTCCCCTTCCCTACTTCTCCTGCACCATGCGGCGTAGCACCGTCTGGAGCACGCCGCCCTGGCGGTAATAGTCCACCTCCACTGGCGTGTCGATGCGGGACCTCACCCTGAACTCCAGGACACTGCCGTCGCCCCGGCGGGCGCGCACCGCCAGCTCCTGGCCCGGCTTCAGTCCCTGCTCCAGGCCCAAGATGTCGAAGGTCTCGTGGCCCGTCAGGCCCAGGGCCTTAAAGCTTTCGCCAGGGCGGAACTGGAGCGGCAGCACACCCATGCCTATCAGGTTGCTGCGGTGGATGCGCTCGTAGCTCTCGGCGATGGCCGCCCGGACCCCCAGCAGGTTGGGCCCCTTGGCCGCCCAGTCACGGGAGCTGCCCGCGCCGTACTCCTTGCCCGCGATCACGATTAGGGGCACTCCCTCCTGCTTGTAGCGCAGCGAGGCGTCGTAGATGCGCATCTTTTCACCGCTGGGGAAGTGGAGGGTCCGGTCACCCTCGGTGTCGGGCACCAAGGCGTTGCGCAATCGTATGTTGCCGAAGGTGCCTCGCACCATCACCTCGTGGTTGCCTCGGCGGGCGCCGTAGGTGTTGAAGTCGGCAGGACTGACCCCGTGCTGGATGAGGTACTGGCCAGCCGGGCTCTTGATAGGAATACTCCCCGCTGGCGAGATATGGTCGGTGGTCACCGAGTCGCCCAGCACCACCAGCACCCGGGCGCCGCGGATGTCCTTGACCTGGGGCACCTCCAGGGACAGGTCCTGGAAGAAGGGCGGCTCCTGGATGTAGGTGGACTGGGATTCCCACTGGTACAGGTCGCCCTGGGGAACAGGCAGGGTCTTCCAGCGCTCCTCCCCCTCGAAGACCTCGGCGTACCGCTGGCGGAACAGCTCCGGGCTGAGGGCCTGGTCCATGGTGGCTTTGATCTCCTGCTGAGTGGGCCAGATGTCCCGCAGATAGACCGGCCTTCCCTGAGAGTCGGTGCCCAGGGGATCGGTGTTGAGGTCCAGGTCCACCCTTCCGGCCAGGGCGTAGGCCACCACCAGCATGGGCGAGGCCAGGTAGTTGGCCTTGACCTGGGGATGGATGCGCCCTTCGAAGTTGCGGTTGCCGCTGAGGACGGCGGCCACCACCAGGTCGTTGTCCAGCACGGCCCTGGAGACCTCGTCAGGCAGGGGGCCGCTGTTGCCGATGCACGTGGTGCAGCCGTAGCCCACCACGTGGAAGCCAAGCTGCTCTAGGTAGGGCAGCAGGCCCGACCCCGATAGGTAGTCGGTGACCACCCGGGAGCCGGGGGCCAGGCTGGTCTTGACCCAGGGCTTGGGCTTCAGGCCGCGCTTGACGGCGTTGCGCGCCAGCAACCCGGCGCCTATCATCACCGACGGGTTGGAGGTGTTGGTGCAGCTTGTGATGGCAGCAATCACCACCGCGCCGTGGTCCACCGCCGTGCGCTCCGCCACGGCGACCCCACCCCCGGTGGACCGGGGGCTGTTGCTGAGCTGCTCCTTAAAGGAGGTGTAGAAGTTGCTCTTGACGCTGGACAGGGTCAGCCGGTCCTGGGGGCGCTTGGGGCCTGCCAGGCTGGGCTCCACCTTCCTCATGTCCAGCTCCAGAGTATCGGTGTACTGGGGGTCGGGTGTGTCATCGGTACGGAAGAGGCCCTGGGCCTTGGCGTAGCGCTCCACCAGCTCCACGTGGGCCGGGTTCCGGCCTGTGGCCCGCATGTAGGTCAGGGTCTCCTGGTCTATGGGGAAGAAGCCCACCGTGGCTCCGTACTCGGGGGACATGTTGCCGATGGTAGCCCGGTCGGCCAGGGGTAGCCTGGAGAGGCCAGGGCCGTAGAACTCCACGAACTTGTCCACCACCCCCTTCTTGCGCAGCATCTCCGTGACGGTGAGCACCAGGTCCGTGGCGGTGACACCGTCGCGGAGCTCGCCGGTCAGCTTGAAGCCGATGACCTCGGGGAGGACCATGTAGTAGGGCTGGCCCAGCATGACGGCCTCCGCCTCGATACCTCCCACGCCCCAACCCAACACGCTCAGGCCGTTGATCATGGTGGTGTGGGAGTCGGTGCCTACCACCGTATCGGGGAAGGCCAGGGTGCTGCGGCCGGCCTTGCGGGTGGACACCACGCTGGCCAGGTACTCCAGGTTCACCTGGTGGACTATGCCGGTCCCGGGGGGAACAACGCGGAAGTTCTGGAAGGCCTGCTGCGCCCACCTCAGGAGCAGGTACCGCTCTCTGTTACGCTCGTACTCCCTCTCCACGTTCAGGGAGAAGGCCGCGGGCGTGGCGAAGTAGTCCACCTGGACCGAGTGGTCTATCACCAGGTCGGCGGGGACAACGGGGTTGATGCGCTTGGGGTCGCCGCCCATGCGGACCATGGCGGAGCGCATGGCTGCCAGGTCAACCACGGCGGGGACGCCCGTGAAGTCCTGGAGAAGCACGCGTCCAGGCATGAAGGGGACCTCTTTGCCGCCGGAGGGCTTCGGAGACCAATTGGCGACGGTGGAGACGTCCTCCTCCTGCACCAGGTAGCCGTCCACGTTGCGGAGGACGTTCTCCAGGAGGATGCGTATGGAGAAGGGCAGCCGGTCCAGGTTGACAACGCCAGCCTTGTCCAGGTACTCCAGGCTATAGTAGGTCACGCGGCCTTGCGGCGTCTGTAGCGTCTTCTTGGCTGCCGCAGGCAGAGAACGACCCTTCATTGTTCCTCCTATGGATGGAACTTTTCGTCGCTACAAATATTGCACAGCGGCAGCGCCAAAGCAAGAGAGTTACGCCTCACCCCTTCAGCCTGCCCAGGTGCCCAGGGTCAGGGCCATCCCCCGGGACGAGGCGAGGGTGAGGGTGTGTTCTCCTCGGCAAGGGGAACTCCGGCGGTTCCAGACTGCGGACTTCCAGCCCCAGGTACCGATCCCCTGGCGTCCAAGATGGGGTCTTGACTCTGCCACCAGGCAGGACGCGGCCCTAGCAGGGGCGTGCCCCGCCCGGCGCTAGTCCCGAGACGTGTTCACAAAGGGCTTGCCCATGAACTCCGCCATCTTGCGGCCCATCATAGCCAAGCTAGGCTGGGCGTTGGGCGGGACCCGCTGCTGGTCGATATCCAGCCGCCCGGCCTCACCCAGGTCCAGCCATAGGTCGTAGCGGACATCGTAGTTCAAGCGCCGCCAGCCCCGGCCGGGGATGGAAACATAGTTCCAGCGGGGGTGTCCCGCTATCTTCACCGCCTCTACCTGGGCGAAGGGTATCTGCGACCTGAAGGTAAGGCCCAAGATGCGGTACTTGAGCTCTATCTCTCGGTTCTCTCTATCCAGGGTAAACTTCATGTCCCAGATGGGGGTTCCCCAGCGCTGTCCCACCACCAAACGCTCGTCAGAAGCCTCAACGATGTTCACGATGGTCTCCGTGTTGACGCTATATTCATGAACTATGATTACATATGAAAAGGGCACAATCTAGTGTACGAAGGAGAGGCTGGACTGTCAAAGCTGATTTGTCCCCTGTCCTGACCGCTTCAGTGGCCGCTGGTGCTTAGGACCATCCACCGCTGGCCGGTGGTTGAGGGCAGCGTCCTGGTGGGTTGCCCGCCGAGCTCGCCCTACACTGAAGATTGACACCCTACCAGCCCGGGTGCACTATGCATATAATTGAAGGGCAATGATCACGATTGATGTTGTCGGCGGGTGCTGATGCAACAGGGTTCTGACCAGGAACGAGGGCCTTCGGTAAGGAGCCTGTCGGTCAAAGAGGTGGCCGACCGCCTGGGAGTCAGCTCCATAACCGTTTACCGACACCTGCGGTCGGGTAAGCTGCCCTTCTTCAAGTTCGGCGGCTCCATACGGGTCCTGGAACGGGACCTGGAGACCTTCATCCTTATCGAGAAGCGGAAGAGCGCGGTACGGCAGGAGTCGCTGCGAGAGCTCCGGACGGGGGCCTCCCAACCCTTGGAGGAGGCGGCCAAGGCCCGGGCGGCCTGGTGGGGCCTGCTTCGCCCCACCTCCTGGTTCGCCTCGGTGGCCTCAGTGCTGTTGGGCGGGGCAGTGGCCTGGCAGGAGGGCAAGCTGCACATACTGCTTTTCCTTCTGGTGGCGGCCGGCGCCGTAGTGCTCCACGCTGGCATCAACGTAGTCAACCGACTGTTCGATGCCAGGGAGTCGGGCCCAGGGCTGGAGCCTTTGCCTGAGGCTGGTGGGCCGCCGGAGGGTCAGGTCCGGCCGGGGGAGGCCTACCGGCTGGGGCTGCTCTTCTTTGGCCTGGCGGCCCTGGTAGGCGCCTATCTGGTGGCGGTGCGAGGCTACCCGGTGGCGGCGCTGGGTGCGGCGGCGGCCATCACAGGCTACTTCTACACGGTGCCACCGGTGCAGTTCAGGTACAGCTTGCTGGGGATGCCTGCTGCCCTGGTGGCCATGGGGCCTGCCGCCGTGCTGGGCACCTACTACATCGTGACTGGCCAGGTAGGTATCCCGGCCCTGGTGGCCTCGGTGCCCCTGGGGCTGATGGCGGCGGCCCTGGTCCGCACCGACACCCCTACCCAGCCCGCTGCCCCGCTGCCAGAGGCCGAGGATGTCCCGCCCTCTTCCCCGGGTGTCATACTGTACCTGGTAGCCCTGGCCCTGGCCTACGCTGCCCTGGGTGTCCTGGTGGGCCTACAATACGTACCTCTGTGGGGGCTGCTGGCGGTGGTGAGCCTGCCGCTGGCCGCCAGGGGCGCCGTTCTGGCGTGGCGTGCTCCCACAGGCCAGGGCGCCTCCAGCGAGCTGCGCGCCGTGACCCTGCTGGCCTACGTCACCTTTGGGGTGCTGCTTAGCGCCGGGTTCTTCATCCAGGGGGCCCTGGACTGGCCCTCCTTCGGGGCGGGTGGCGCCTAGACCTGGCTGGCCTGTACCACCGTACCTCCGCCGACCTTGTGTACCCCTCCCGAGGCGTTCCCCAGCAGGTGGCAGCCCGTGATGATGTTGCCGTCGCAGCGGCCATCCTCGCAGACCCCGTAGCGCTGGCTCTTCCTGGGCTGGGTGTCCGTGGCGGTGCAGCCCGTGATTACGTTGTCGCGAGAGTCCCTCAGGTGGAGGCCATCGCACTGGCCTGGGGCGCCTGCCGAGTTGTCGCGGAAGCGGCAGGCCAGTATGGAGTTTCTACTGGCGCCTTCCAGGTACAGCCCGTGCTGCTTGTTGTGGAAGAACATGCAGCCCACCACGGCGCACAGGTCCGCCGCCAGGAATAGTCCGAAGCGGTCTAGCTCCTCCAGGTGACAGCCGGTTATGGTGATGTCCGAGCCGTTGGGGATGTGGATGCCATCCTGGCGGCCTTCGCTGATGATGCAGCCAGTGATGACGGACTCCGAGGAGTTGGCCACCTCGATGCCGTTTAGGTTGAAACCCAGGTGGCAGTTGGAGTAGATGACCTCACTGGTGAAGGTGGCGTAGATGCCCGACCCGAAGACATAACGTACCTGGCAGTCGCGCACCAGGGCGTCGAACACGGTGTTGGTGGGGTCGGCCCGAAGCTCTATGCCGTGGCCGGCCCGCTGGTGCCTGTAGTTCCCGTCTATGCTCAGGTCGGCGATGGTCACGCCCTCCAGCGGCTTCCCGGCGCCCAGAGCGTCCACCACTATGGTCGAAGCACTGGCGCCATCGGACATGAACAACCGCGTGCCTTTGCCCTGGCCCATGAGGGTAACGTTACTGTGGATAAACAGGGAGCCGGAGAGGTGGTAGGTGCCCTCCCGGAGGACAATCCGGCCCCCGGTGCCAGCCAGGGCATCCACGGCCTGCTGGATCTCGACCTGGTCGTCGAAGCCGTCGCAGACTACGTCTGCCAGGCCAGGACCGCGGCTGTTTTCAGCCGCCACCACCAGGGTTGCTGGCGCCGAAGGCCCGGCAGCCCCTGGCCTGCTTCCCCGCAACCACCACACTTCGCCCTCCCAGAGGCCCAAGGCCGAGGCTACGGCCGCTCCTCGGGTAGCAGAGCCTTCTTTTATAACATTGTGCTACCCCAAGGGGCGCCAGGGAAGTCCTGGACCCGCGTTCGGGCAGGGCTCGGCAGGTGCACCCTGCCCCCTTCTCTTTGGGTGCCCAAGGTGGGCTGTTGGCTGTCCCACCCACCAGGCAGGGCACGCCCTACTGAGTGGCAGCCCTGGGCGAGGGGTTACCCAAAAGGCGAGCCCCGTGGGAGATGGGGCCAGAGAGCGGTGAGGCATGCACCCAGGCTATACCTTAAGGGCGTACTTCTTCAGCTTGCTTTCGACGAGGTCCGAGCCCAGGCCGGGCCTATGGGGCACCTTCAGGTGGCCGTTTTTCACCTCTAGAGGGTGGGTCATGATCTCGTCCCGCCACGGGGGTCGTCCTGGTCGAACTCAAGGATGAAGAAGTTGGAGCAGGCCGCCGAGATGTTGGCCGACACCAGGGTGCAGATGGGGCTGTGGCAGTTGTGGGGCGCGATGAAGGTGTCGTAGGCCAGGGCCAGGTCGCAGATCTTCCGCCCCATGGTTATCCCGTTCCAGGCGAAGTCGGGCATGATGATGTCCTGGGCGTACCGTTCCAGGAAGGGTTTGTATCCGTCCAGCCCGAACAGGCTCTCGCCGGTGCAGATGCGCGTCCTGGTGGACTCGCGGATGGTGCGCAGGGCTCCGGGGTCGAAGGTCTCCGTCTCTAGCCACATGAGGTTGTAGGGTTCCAAGGCTCTGGCGATATCGATGGCTCCCGCCAGCTTGAAGTTCAGGGCGATGTCCACGGCGATGCCCACGTCCGGCCCCAAGGCCTCCCGGAAGGTGCTGACGATGCCCACCACGTTCTTCAGGATGTTGGGCGTCGCGTAGCCGCTGGTGCGTGCCCTGGCCATAGGCCCAGGATTGGGCAGGTCCTCCAGGGGCATGATGTTGGTCTTGATGGCGGTAAATCCCTTGGCCAACACCTCCTCCGACAGGCGCCGCAGGTCGTCGGTCCTGCGCACTGGGGGAAGGCCCAGCTTTTCCGCGGCACGGAACCGGAAGGTGCCGCAGTGGGACCAGTACAGCCGGAGCTCCTCGTAGTGCTTGCCCCCCAGGAGCTGCCACACCGGGGCGTTGGCCACCTTACCCTTTATATCCCACAGGGCCGAATCTATGCCCGCCATGGCCTTCCAGGCCAGTCTGCCCTTGTGGCGGACGTTGTAGGCCGCCAGCTCGAACCAGATGCGCTCGCTGTTCAGGGGGTCCTTGCCCACCACCAGGGGCGTCAGGTGTCGGACCATGGCCACCACACCCTCGTAGGCCTCCCAGTCCGTGCAGTCGCCCCAGCCCACCACCCCCTCGTCGGTCTCCACCTTCACGAAGGTCCAGGCCCGGGTGCCGCCGTCCACCACAAAGGGCTTGATGCTGGTGATCTTCATCGTCCTCTCCTCAGGCCAATGTTAGCCGGGCTGCTTAACCCGGTCGAAGGGGATCACCGCCACCGCCTCGATCTCGATCATCCACTCGGGCCTCACAAGGCGGCTGATCTCCACCAGGGTGCTGGCGGGGTATGGAGGCTGGAAGAACTCGGCCCGCACCTCGTGGATCTCGCGCAGCTTGGATACATCGGTGACGAAGATGGTCACCTTGGCGATGTCCGACATGCGGCCTCCCACGCTGGCCAGCACCGTCTGGATGTTCTTGAGTGCCTGCCTGGTCTGGGCCTTGATATCGCCCACCCCAACGGTGTTGCCGTCAGGGTTCTGGGCCACGTGCCCCGAAATGTGGAGCACCCGGCCCTCCGGCTGCCAGGCCGCGGTGGAGAAGATACCGAAGGGCTTGACCACCCCTGGTGGGTTGAAGGCGTCGGCCACGGTTGAGCCTCCTTAACATTGGTGATAATTAAGTAATCCACCCCAGCCTGCGGCTGAAACGGTGGGCACATTATACCTGGGGCGCCTGTGGCTGGGAATCCTGCGAGGTGATGCAGTGTCGCTCTGAGGGAGGGCCGTGACCGAAGAATCTGGAGGGAGAGAGGAGGCCTCCCAACCCCACCAGGTCCTAAACCCTCCTGCGAAGGGCTCAGAATCGCCCACATCCCGGTCCCATGGGACGCCACGAAGGATGAAATGCCTTTGGGCCCCTGGGCGAAGGATTTCCAGCGTCCCTGGCACCGCAAGCCCGACTCTGAAGGTAACCTTGGGGATGGGGCCCCGGCATTTTCACAAGTAATGACGTTTTGACAAGCTGTAGGTGTCGCTCTCAGCGCTTCTTGGGGATAAGCCTTCCTGTCTCTCCCCCGGCCAGTCAGCCGGTGGCTACGGCGGCCTGGCCCGTGGGACACAGGTCCAGCAAGCAGCACCCCTGGCACTGCGGCGCTGTCTTGCGGCAGGCCTCCTTGGCGTGGCGGTCCAGCAGGGCATGGTACTCGTTGAACAGGAGCGTATCATGGGGCAGGTTCTGGTGGAACAGCTCCTGATAGTGCTGGTAGGTGGCAGGGTTGCGGGCCAGCCCCAGACGCTCCAGGATGCGTACCGTGTAGGTATCTATCACGAAGGAAGGCTTGTACGCCGCGTACACGATGATGTCGTCGGCCGTCTCCTGGCCGATGCCCCATATGGACAGCAGCTCCTGCCTCAGCTCGGACACGCCTTTATCGAACATGGCGTCCAGGTCGCCGTCGTACCTGGCCCACAGGTGCTCCACGAAGGCCTTCAGCTTGCGGGCCTTGGTGTTAAAGTAGCCGCAGGGCCGGATGAGGGCAGCCAGCTCCTCCAGGGGAATGTCCCGCAGCCTCTCCCAGGACATGGCCCCCGCCCCCTTCAGGTTCTGGATGGCCTTCTCCACGTTGCCCCAGGCGGCGGCCTGGGTCAGGATGGCCCCCACGATGACCTCCAGCCGGCTTTGGGCGGGCCACCAGTGCTGTGGCCCGTAGCGCTGGTACAGTCGGCGGTACACCTCCAGCAGCAGGGCCCTCTCCCGGTGCTGCCCAGGGGCTTCTTGCAGGTCACGGTGTGACGGACGCTCAGGCATTTCTACCTGGATACCCCTCCTGGGGTCTCCTCAACAGGACTGGTCCCAGGGCCTATGGATGCTGGTATCTGGAAGCACACCGGCAGTTCGTCGGCCAGCATCACTGCCCTCTGGCTCACCTGGCAGCGGTAGGCGTACACCTCCACCCCCTGAGCGTGGGCCAGCCGCAGGGCCTCCCCGAAGGCGGGGTCCGCGGCGTCGTTGGGGGCGAAGGCAGTGGCGTCCCCTCGCTGCACCACGAACACCACGGCGGCCCGGTGACCCTCTCCCAGCGCCTGGGCCAGGGAGCGGACGTGCTTGGCCCCCCGGGTAGTGGGGGCGTCGGGGAACAGGCCTGTCCCACCCTCCACCAGGGTCACCGACTTGACCTCCATGTAGCATAGGCCCTGGGGGCCCTCCAGCAGCAGGTCCAGGCGGCTCTCCCCGAACACCACCTCTCGCCGGAAGGAGGTATAGCCGGCAAACTGGGGCAGCCTGCCCTCTGCCAGAGCCTCGTACACCAGGTAGGGGGGCAGGCGGGCGTCGGCGGAGACCAGGGTGTGCCCCAGGTCCACCAGGGCCAGGTAGTGGGTGGTCTTGAGGCCCATGCCCCTCACCGGCGCCAGCAGTACTCGGTTCCCGGCCTGGAGCAGCTCCTGCATGCGCCCGGAGTTGGCCACGTGGACCATCCTCTCGTCACCGTCCACCGTCACCAAAGCGGCGAAACGGTTCAGTCGTCGGACGAACCGGGCCTCCAGCAGGGCCGGTGGAAGCCTCACGTCCCTGGCTCCCCGCTACTCCGTGGTGTCCCGGACGTCCAGGGTACCCGTGGCCAGTTGGCGGCCTGCTGCCTCCGCAACGCTGGAGATGGCCGCCTGATCGTATCCATGCTGTCGCAGGCCCCCCAGGATGGTGTCCAGGTACTGGCTCGGCGGCCTTCCGGGCGCTTCCTTGGATTGAAAAAGGTACACCTTGGCGGGGACCTCCTGCCCATCCATCTCCACGGTGATGCTCACGGGCAGAACACCCTCGAAGGTAGTCAACACGTCCAGTTGAGTCTGGCTGATGCGGTACAGGACTCCCCAGACTCTATCCTGGTCTCGTCCGGTCTGCACGATGTTGGCGGCCAGGCCTCCCCAGCGGTCCGAGGGCACGTTGAACACCAGCCGCCAGCCCCTCAAGGAGGCCTTCTCACAGCTCTGCCACTGTCCCACCCGGCGCCTCATCTGTCCCACGTTCAGGTTGGAGCCATAGGCGAAGTACCACACCGGATTTCTCAGGTATCCCGATCTTCCGTCGATAGTCACAGCAAGCCCCCCTCCGTTCTGGAGACATCCTAGCACACTGACCTGCCTGTTTACAGCTTGCTTAAACGCCTCTTGGGCGTTAAACTTTCTCGTACCACCATGACCCAGAAGTCCTTGGCGCAGCGGCTGCTGGAGGCCTGCGAGGCTCACAAGAGCCTGTTGTGCGTCGGCCTTGACCCGGACCCCGCGCGAATGCCCATCCCCGACGTGTTCGAGTTTAACCGGCGCATCATAGACGCTACCTGCGACTTGGTCTGCTCCTACAAGCCCAACCTGGCCTTCTACGAAGCCCTGGGCCTGCCAGGGCTGGAGGCCCTGAAGCAGACGGTGGACTACATCCGGCAGGCGGCGCCTGGGGTGATCATCATAGGCGACGGCAAGCGGGGGGACATCGGGCACACGGCCGCGGCCTACGCCAGGGCCATGTTTGAGGTCTGGGGTTTCGACGCCACCACGGTCAACGCCTTCGGCGGAGGCGACACCGTGGAGCCCTTCCTGGCGTACCCTGGCCGGGGCGTTTTTGTCTGGTGCCGCTCCTCCAATCCGGGCGCCAGGGACTTCCAGGACCTCCCCACGGACCTGGAGGGCGTGCTCCGACCCCTTTACATGCAACTGGCCATCAAGGCCCTCCACTGGCACGACAAGGGCGACCTGGGTCTGGTGGTGGGGGCCACCTACCCCGACGAACTGAAGAAGGTCCGCGCCTTCTGCCCCCACCTGCCCGTCCTGATACCGGGGGTGGGGGCGCAGGCGGGCCACCTGGCCCTCTCCGTTCGCTACGGCACAGACAAGCACGGCCGCATGGCCATCATCGCCGCCTCCCGGCAGGTGCTCTACGCCTCCAAGGGGGAGGACTTCCCCCAAGTGGCCAGAAAAGTGGCGGCGGCACTGCGGGACGAGATAAACCAGGTCCTTGAGGAAGAGGGAAAGGGGTGGCGCTAGAGTTCAAGATGGGAGACGTGCTGAAGCTGAAGAAGCCGCATCCCTGCGGCAGCGACCAGTGGCAGGTGGTGCGCCTAGGAGCCGACATAGGGGTGCGGTGCCTGGGGTGCGGACGCCAGGTGTTGCTGAACAGGTTTCGCCTGGAGCGGCGGGTGAAGGCGGTGGTCTCCACCAACCAACCAGGCTCCCACGAGGGCTCCAGTGATCGTGGCTAGGCTTCTGGGCGCCATGCGGGACAACAGGGCCGTGGTGGCCCTGGTTGTGACCACTATTCTGTACATGGCGGGCCAGGGCGCCATCTCACCTGTGCTGCCCATCTTCGCCGCCAATTTCGGGGTAGGTGCCACCCTGGCGGGCCTGTCGGTGGGCATCTTCGGGGCGGGCCGCTTGGTCATGGGCATACCCTCGGGGTACCTGGCCGAGCGCTATGGGCGGCGGCTGGTCCTGGTGGGAGGGCCTGCCATTACCGTGGTAGGCTCCGTGCTGATGGCCTTCTCCCAGAACTACCCCCAGCTTCTGATGTACCGGTTCATCAGCGGCCTGGGTGGCGGTATGCAGATGATAGGCGTGGCCATCTACCTGTCGGACATCTCCACCACGGCCAACCGGGGCAGGTATATGAGCCTGCAGCCCCTGGGCATTCTCACCGGTGTCAGCGTGGGGCCGGTGTTGGGTGGCTTCGCCGCGGAGATATGGGGTCTGCGCGCGCCCTTCTTTATCATGGCTGCCCTGTCAGGCGCCGCGGCCCTCTGGGCCTGGTGGCAGATCCCCGACGTGAAGCCCCAGTCAGCCGCCCCGGCCAGCACCCCGCCGGTCGGCGGGGGCCAGGACCCTCCAAAGAGGGAGAGCTTCTGGGCCCAGGCCCGAGTCCTGCTGCTCAACCCCAGCTTCCTGGTGGTGGGGCTCTTCACCATGTCCATCTTCCTCAACCGCCAGGGAGGCCGCATGAGTGTCATGCCCCTCTTCGCTGAGGAGAAGGGCTTCTCCAGCGACGAGATCGGCCTGATCTTTCTGGCCACTAGTCTGCCCCAGTTCTTCACAGTGCTGGCCTCGGGCGCCCTGTCCGACCGCTGGGGGCGCAAGTCCATGGTCCTGCCCGCCGCCGCCACCATGACCGCGGGATTGATGATCTTCACCTACGGAGAGCGCTACGGCTGGCTGATCCTTTCGGCCCTGTTCTTGGGCATAGGGGAAGGCCTGTCCGGGTCGTCGCCGGTGGCCTTCGCCGCCGACATCGCCCCCCGGCGCCTGCTGGGCCTGGCCATGGCGCTTTACCGCATGTTCGGCGACCTGGGTCTCATCCTGGGGCCGGTGCTGCTGGGCTGGGTGGCCGACGCCACGGACTTTGCCTGGGCCCTTCGCGTGGACTCGATGCTCATAGTGGGTGCCGCCGTCCTCCTGATGCTGGTAGCCCGGGAGACCGCTGGCCGGCGCCGGGCGGCCCCCAAGCCCGATGCCGCTGCCTCGCCCACCCCTGATCGCTAAGGGGCGGAGCTTTACGGACACCCTGACGCCTGGCGGATGCCCATGCCTGCGCCTACGGGAAATACCACCGGACCGTGCGGCGTTGGCCTAGGGGGCTCCTCTGAAGTACATCGGGGTGTGCTGGGTGGTGGGGCCGCCGGATACATTCGGCCGCTGAAGAGGTCCTCAACCCACCCCCGGGGTAGGGCACCCTTAGCCGTAGGGGTGTCCTCCCTACTTCTCCAGGCCCAGCCAACGGCGCTGGGCCAGGTGGGCCAGGGCGGTACCCGCCACCAGGCCGATGACGTAGCCGTAGGGCAGGCCCACGGCCATAAGCCCCACCAGCAGGGCTATGGTGAGGTTGAGCCGCGACGACATCAGGTCCTGCACCAGCCGCATCATGAACAGTCCTTCGAAGGCCAGGATGACCCCTAGTACAGGCTTGGGGAAGAGGCGTATCACCTCTCCCAGGCCCTGGCTCAAGAACAGGCCCAGTATCAGGTAAAAGGCGCCGTAGATTATCACTGAGCCGCCGGTCCTGCCGCCGAAGGCGTAGTGGCCGGCCACCCCGCCCGAGCCGTGGCAGGTGGGTACTCCTCCCAGGAAGGGGTTGACCAGGTTCATCAGAGCATAGGTGAGGCTGATCTTGCGCAGGCTCATGTCCCGCCCTGGAAAGAGGTCCTTGACCACCTGGCGGGTGGCCAGAATGGAGTTGCCCAGGGACAGGGGGACCTGGGGCAGGGCCAGCACCACGAAGCCGGTCAGGACATCTTGCAGCGAGGGTGCGCGAAGCTGGGGCAGGCCCAGGCCCACCCCTCGCGCCAGGTCGCCCAGGTCCAGGTTGAATATCAGGGCGTACACAACCCCCATGAGGATCACAAAGGGGGCCGGGGGAAATCGCCGGTTGCTCAGCAGGGCCAGGGTGACCACAAAGGCCACCGCGGCCAGGGTGTACCCTGGTATCCCCTCGGCGGGAACGTATTCGCCCAGGGCCAGGATGGCGAGCTGGAGCCCCAGGCCGAGCTGGATGCCCCTCACCACGCTCTTGGGTACGATGCGTGCTAGGACGCTTATGAGGCCGGTGACGGACAGGAGCAGCATCACCAGGCCGATGGCCAGCCCGCCGCCGTAGAGGATGTTGCCTGCGACCCCCTGGGTAATGACCAGCACCGCCATGGTCTTGAGGGGCTGGACGGGCACAGGCAGCCGATAGGCCAAGCCGGTGGCTATCTGCATGGCCCCAAACATCACCAGGACGCTGGTGGTGTCCAGCCCGGCCACCATCACCATGCCCACCAGGAGCGGGAAGTCGGTGCCGATGTCCCCAAAGGCCCCGGAGAATTCGTTGCGGTCGAACCGGATGCCGTTGGGGAGCCTCCGGGCAAGGGCTATGTATCGCTGGATGGTGGCCATGAAAGGTGGGCCTATCCTCCTGTGGGTCCTGGGGCCAGGGATTAAGCCGAGTCCATTCTATGCCTCCGCCTTCTGGAGGACAAGGTGGAGGGCCCAAAGATTAGCCACATGGCTTCTTGACTTCAGAGCTACCCTGTGCTATTGTAAAAATGCCCCAAGCGATTGAGGCGACGGACTGGAAACCAGCCAAGGCTACAGCCGGGTAGGGCAAGCCGAACGGCTCAACCGAGGTGGAAGGGACAGCGAGACGCCAAGGTCACTTGGGGCGACTCTTTTTAGCGGCCTTCTCCTTCTTCGGTGCTGCGGGGGCGGGCTGCGGCTCCGCCTGCTTGCCGACCTCTGGCTTCAGCACGCCTATGAAGGGAAGGTTTCGGTACTTCTCCATGTAGTCCAGCCCATACCCCACCACGAACTCGTCCGGGATTTCAAAGCCCACGTAGTGCAGCGGCACGTCCACTATGCGGCGCACCTTCTTGTCCAGCAGGGTACAGACCTTGAGGCTGGCGGGCTGCCTGGTGGCCAGGTAATTGAGGAGATAGTTCAGGGTCATTCCCGTGTCCACGATGTCCTCCACCATGAGCACATGGCGGCCCTTGATGTCTCTGTCCAGGTCCTTGGTGATGCGCACGCCGCTGGCTTCGTTGCCAAAGTAGGAAATTGACATAAACTCCAGGGACAGCGGCAGGGATATCTGACGCATCAGGTCGGCCATGAAGCAGACCACGCCTTTGAGGACACCGATGAGCACCGGCTGGGTGCCGGCGTAGTCCTGGGATATCTGGCGCCCCAGCTCAGCCACCCGTGCTTTGATCTGCTCCTCCGTCAGCAGGACACGATCTATGCCGCGAATGTCAGCGTGGGCCAGGGGCCCATACCCGTACTTGGCCAAGAGGCGGTGGTAGTCCCTTTTGTACAGCAGCTTGATCTTGATGTCGGGGTAGAGCTGGCGAAGCTGGCGGAGCTTACGGTTTTTCTGAGTGACCAGGCTCTGCTTGAGGGTGGTAAGCTCCACGTACAGGTCCAGGTCTGGCAAGTAAAAGTCGGGCGTGAACATCTCCAGAACACGGTCACCCTCCCAGCGGAGGGGGAAGGAACGAGGCTCGTACTCCCAGCGGACTCCATAGAAGTCGAGGATGCGGGCGAACTCGGCCTCGCTGGGGTGGGCGAAGGTGACCCGCCGGTGTCCGTCACCCGAAGGCGGGTCACCTGGGCCAGTAGCCCCATTGCCGCTCAGACTGTTCTCTTCTGTGGAGGTCAACCTAGCACTCAGGGATGAAGAATCCCCTACCCTTTGCATAATACTACGTCTGGTTATGTGTAGCAATACTGTGTACTGGTTCAGTACATATGAGACAGTCGGGCTATTTTAGGGACCAGTTCTGGGTGGTGCTTAGTAAGATACTGGGCTGGGGTGTTGTAGTCCAGG
>DAOUBE010000185.1:0-2040 GCA_034432835.1 Dehalococcoidia bacterium
CACTGAGCCCGGAGGCGCTGGAGGCGGTGGCGGCGGCTGCCCAAGGGTACAGCAATCTGGAACTCGACCTGGCCTCGGGGAAGCGCGGCTCGCGACAGGCCCACATCCAGCCCCTGCTGTGCCACCTCACGGGCGCCGAGGCCGCCCTGGTGGTGAACAACAACGCCTCGGCGGTGCTCCTGGGCCTGACGGCCATGGCCCAGGGCAGGGAGGTCATAGTCTCCCGGGGCGAGGCCGTGGAGATAGGGGGCGGCTTCCGCATACCGGACGTCCTGCGCCAGAGTGGGGCCAGGCTGGTGGAGGTGGGCACCACCAACCGGACCTACGTCTCGGACTACGAGGCCGCCATCACCCCAGAGACCGCCGCCCTGCTGAAGGTGCATGCCAGCAACTTTCGCATCACCGGCTTCACCCACTCGCCCTCGCTGGAAGAGCTGGTGGAGCTGGGCCACAGCCGGGGCCTGCCTGTCCTCCACGACCTGGGCAGCGGGTGTCTGCTGTCCACAGAGGAGTTCGGGCTGGCCCACGAGCCCATGGTCCAGGAGAGCGTGCAGGCGGGGGCGGACCTGGCCTTCTTCTCCGGGGACAAGCTGCTGGGCGGGCCCCAGGCCGGCATCGTAGTGGGCAAGGCAGCGCTGGTCCAGAGGCTGGAGAGGCACCCCCTGGCCCGGGCCATACGCATAGACAAGCTCAGCCTGGCTGCCCTCACAGCTACCTTGCTTCATTATCTGAAGGGCGAGGCCCTCTCCCGCATCCCCATATGGCGCATGGTCTCAGCCAGCCTGGAAGAGCTGAGGCAGCGGGCCGAAGGCTGGCGAAAGGCCGTGGGAGAGAGGGCACAGGTGGTCCAGAGCCAGTCCACCATAGGCGGGGGGAGCCTGCCCGGGGAGACCCTGCCCACCTGGGTAGTTGCCCTCCGGTGCTCGGACCTGCCGGGCGGGGCCGAGGGAATGATGGAGCGGCTGCGAGGGAACTCGCCGCCCATCATCGCCCGTATTGAGGCGGACCTAGTAGTGTTGGACCCGCGCACGGTGCTGCCAGAGCAAGAGCCGGCCCTGGTGGAGGGCGTGAAGAAGGCGCTGGCCAGCATTCTTCAGCTAGCAAGGGAATCCGCCCTGTAAGGCGAGGCGGAAGCCGACAACCCTAGTTGCCAGCGGCGGCTTCGGCGGGCTGGACCGTCGCCGGCGGAGGGGCAGGGGCCCTCCGGACGGCTGGCGCGGGGCGAGGCGGCGGTGCAGGGGTGCCGGCCCGGATGGGCGCCGCGGCCTGGCGGGCAGCCATAGCCTTCCAGAACCGCCGCAAGAAGGCCTGACTCAGCTCCAGGTCCGACTGGACAACCTCGTTGGCGCCCTCGTTAAGAAGCTCGGCAGCCTCTTTGCCGCCGTGATGGCGAGCGATTATGCGAACGTCTGGGTTAGAGCGGCGGGCCGCGCCCACGATGGCCTTGACCAGGGAGTCATCGGAAATGGCCACGAAGAGGTCGCTGGCCCGGTACAGCCTCGCCTGGGACAGGACCTCGGGGTTGGCGGCGTCGCCATAGACCACCGGCACCCGGCGCAGCCGGAGCTCTGCCACCACCGCGGGGTCGCGGTCCACCACCGTGTAGGGTATCCCCCGGCTCTCCAGAGCACTGGCTATGGCCCGCCCAACCATTCCGTACCCACAGATGACCACGTGGTCCGTCAGCATGTTCTCCATGGCCTCGGGCTTCTTTGACCCGGAGCCCTGGAAGTGTATCTCGAAGGAGCGCCCCAGGGCGGGGGCAAACCAGCGGGCGATGGCCATGACTCGCTGGGCATTGGTGATGAGGGGGCTGAGGAAGATGGACACCAGGGCGCTGGCAACGATGAGAGAATATCCATCGGGGCCCAGAAGGCTGGAGCCGGTGCCCACCTGCAACAGGAGGAAGGAGTCCTCGCCAAGGTTGGCCAGATAGAGTCCCACCATGACGGAGCTGCGGACCCGGTAGCCCAGGGCGATGCACACCAGGGCGCATATGAGCACCTTCCCGGCGATAATAATCAGGACTATGGACATGAC
>DAOUBE010000186.1:0-5923 GCA_034432835.1 Dehalococcoidia bacterium
CCCCTCCCGTACCCCCTGCCAACACCCCCCACCCCATCGCCCACCCAAGCCCTGGGTCGATATATCAACCCAGCGCACCCTAGCACCTGGCCTGGCCGAGAGAACAATCAACCTAGACCCTGCTCTCTAGATTCACCACACCCCTTTTTTGGCGAAAATAATCAAGTTCTACGGATTACAATTACTGCGCCTTCAACCCTGGCCCCCCCCCCGAAGCTTGCCCGAAACCCCGCCCTGGTGCCATGATAGCCATAGCGTGCACGCATCTCCCCTAGGGGGTGGCCCATGGCCAGCGAGGAGATCAAGGCGCCCAACTTCTTGGCCTTCGACACCGCGGGTGAGCAGCTAACCCGTCGGGTGCCCGTCTTCCGGCCCAGCGACCGGGCTGGCGACATCCGCCTCGCCCTCCAGGGCCAGCGCTACGACAGCGCCGCCGACATCGCCATCTGTGAGGACGGTAAGTTGGTGGGGATGCTGCGCATGGAGGACCTTCTAGCCGCCCCCACCGACGCCCCAGCCCACCAGATCATGGACCCCGACCCGCCCGCGGTGGCACCGGGGGTGGACCAGGAGGTGGCCGCCTGGAGGGCGGTGCAGCACGGAGAGCGCAGCCTGGCGGTGGTGGACGCGGAGGGACGCTTCCAGGGCCTTATCCCCCCTCAGCGACTCCTGGCCGTTCTCCTCTGGGAGCACGAGGAGGACATGGCCCGCCTGGGCGGCTTCCTCCGGGACACTTCCACCGCCAGAACGGCCACCCAGGAGCCCGTCCGGCGCCGTTTCTGGCATCGCCTACCCTGGCTCCTCATCGGCCTGGCGGGAGCGCTCTTGGCGGCAGACGTGGTGGGCACCTTTGAGGGCCGGCTGGAGGCCAATATCCTCCTGGCCTTCTTCATCCCCAGCATCGTCTATCTGGCCGATGCCGTGGGCACCCAGACCGAGACCCTTATCATTCGAGGACTCTCCGTGGGGGTAGGAATCGGACGCGTGGTGTGGCAGGAGCTGCTGACGGGACTGGTGGTGGGGGTGGCCCTGGCCCTGGCCTTCTTCCCCTTTGTGGCCTGGCGCTGGGGCGACACCCGGGTGGCGACGGTGGTCTCCCTGTCTGTACTGGCGGCCAGCACCACCGCCACCGTGGTGGCCATGGCCCTGCCCTGGACCCTGAACAGGCTGGGGCGGGACCCGGCCTTCGGCAGTGGTCCCCTGGCCACCGTAATTCAGGACCTGCTCTCCATTCTCATCTACTTTGGCATCGCCGCGCTGGTGGTGGGCTGAACCACCCCACCCCGACCTCACCACTGAGCACACGGAGAGCGCAGAAAGATGGGTAGTTTTAGCGGGTTCTGCCGTCTCAGCAGCGGACCCAGCCCCCACCCCCCTACCCATAACCTCTGGGGCGCTACATTTTCTCGGGGGCGCTCATGCCCATGAGGTCCAGGCAGCGGCGCAGCACCACCCGGGTAGCCTCCACTAGCTTCAGCCTGGCCCTGGTAAGCTCCCGGTCCTGGGGCCTGTTGGATAGCACCCGGCAGTTCTCATAGAACCAGTGGAAGGCGTTGGCCAGCTCCAGGGAGTAGTGGGCCAAACGGTGGGGCTCCAGGTTCCGCGCCATGCTTTCTACAAGCTCGGGCAGGAGCACCATCTTGCGGATGAGGGCCATCTCGTTGGGGTCCTTTAGCAGGGTCACGTCGCCTCCCGCCCAGTCGATGCCCTGCTCGACGGCGTTGCGCAGGATGCTGGCGATGCGGGCGTGGGCGTACTGGATGTAGTACACCGGGTTCTCCGCCGACTCCTTCATGGCTAGCTCCAGGTCAAACTCCATCTGTGCCTCCGGGGTGCGGGCCAGAAAGAAGTAGCGGCAGGCGTCGGGGCCCACCTCCTCCACCACGTCCCGCAGGGTAACCAGCTCACCCCGGCGCTTGGAGGCCCTGACCAGCTCCTCGCCCCGCTTCAGGGTGACCAACTGGCCAATGATGATGACCAGGCGGTCGGGGTCGATGCCCAGGGCAGCCACCGCGGCCTTCATCCGGGGGACATGGCCCTGGTGGTCTGCCCCCCATATGTCGATGACCTTGTGGAAACCCCGCTCCATGAACTTCTCGTAGTGGTAGGCGATGTCCGAGGCGAAGTACGTAGGCTCGCCCGTGGAGCGCACCACCACGTTGTCCTTGTCATCCCCCAGGGCCGTGGAGGTAAACCAGACGGCCCCCTCGCGCTCGGCCAGGTGGCCCCCGCGCCTGAGGATCTCCATGGCCTTCTCATACTGGCCGCCAGTGTAGAGGCTGCGTTCACTGAACCAGTTATCGAACTCCACCCCAATGAGCTGCAGGTCGTTGCGGATGTTCCTCAGCATCTTCTCCAGGCCAATCTCGCCGATGGCGCGCACCGCCGCCTCCTCCGGCATCCTGAGGAAGCGATCGCCCTCCTCCTGGACAACCTCTCTGGCAAGGTCAACCAGGTAGGCACCCTGGTACCCGTTGGGCGGCAGCTCCGCCTCCTGGCCCAGGGCCTGCTTGTACCGCACGTACAGCGACCGATAGAAGGCGTTCATCTGGCTACCAGCGTCGTTGATGTAGTACTCCCGGGTTACGTCGAATCCCGCCGCCGACAGGACGTTGGACATGGTGCTGCCCAGCACGGCCCAGCGGGCGGCACCCACGTGCAGGGGCCCTGTGGGGTTCACGCTGACGAACTCCACCATCACCTTCTGCCCCTGGCCCAACCGGGATGCCCCGTACCCTTCCCCCTGGGCCAGAATGGCGTCCACCTGACTCTGGAGCCAGTCCTGCCTGAGCAAGAAATTGACGAAGCCCGGCGGGGCCGCCCAGACCCGCTCCAGCTCCTGGCCAATCTCCACCCGTCCCGCCAGGGCCTCGGCTATGGTCATGGGGTTCTGGCGGGTGGCGCGGGCCAGCCGAAGGGGCAGGCTGCTGGCGAAGTCGCCATGCTGGGGGTTCTGGGGGTGCTCCACCGATACCTCGGGCGGAGTCTCCAGGGGTATGAGGCCGGCCTTTTGGGCCTCCTCTACTGCTGTCTTGAGCCGTTCAGCGATGATATTACGTACTATCGAAGACATTTGAGACCACTTCCCCGTGCCAAGATGTGCTGTTGGACCTGCAATGGTACCATCGGTCCGGAGTCCTTGTACCCGGAACAGCGTCCGGAAAGGCTAATTATATATCACCCCTGCCTACAGCTTAAATGCCAGCGGACGCCAGGGCAACAGGCCGTCGGCCTGGCCCCGTCCCCAGTGCTCAGCCCCCCGTCACACCGCTATAACCAGAAGCATGATAACGGAGGCCAGGGTCAGGACGGCCAGCGCCGCGAACATGGCGACCACGGGCCCCTGATGCCGCTGGGCGTAGTAGCCTGCGCTCACCACCACCGTGTAGAGCAGCATCCCCATAGCCACTCCTGACAGCACCACAGGCCATCCCCGGGCTACCAGCAGGGCCACGCCCGAGGCTATAAGCAAGGCGGCCGTGGAGAACTCGGCCACCAGATGAAGGGTTATCTCCCAAGGCCGCCCCGTCAGCTCCGGCACTTGCCGGGACGACAGCAGGTACGCCCACATGCCCAACATAAGCACACCCACCAGGATAGAATACCCGGCGATGAGATTTACCAAGGCTGGCCACCCTGCTCCTTAGCTCACCTCGCTGGTGACGCGGCCAAAGAACCGGGCCACCTCCTTTGCCAGCAGGCCATGCTCGGGCCGCTTCAGTCCCGGGTCGGTGTCCAGCAGCCCCTGGGCCTCCTCCCGGGCCACCTTCAGGAGCTCCTGGTCCCTGAGCCGGGCCAGGCGCAGGCTGGGAAGCCCGCTCTGCCGCGTGCCGAAGAAGTCCCCTGGGCCCCGCAACTCCATGTCCACCTCCGCCAGTCGGAAGCCGTCGTGCACTCGCTCCAGAGCCCGCAGCCGCTCCTTGGCCTGCTCCGAAGGGTCGTCGGCCAGGAGGAGGCAGTAGCTGGGGTGCTCACCCCGGCCCACGCGGCCTCGGAACTGGTGGAGCTGGGCCAGCCCGAACCGGTCCGCCCCCTCTATGAGCATCACCGTGGCGTTGGGCACGTCTATGCCCACCTCCACCACGGCGGTGGAGACCAGGATGTTCAGCCTGCCGTCGCGGAAGTCCCGCATCACCCGCTCCTTCTCCCTGGGCGACATCCGCCCGTGGAGAAGCCCCAGGGACAGGTCGGGAAAGACCTGCTCTGACAACCTGCGGTACTCCTCCGTAGCTGCCCTGGCCTCCACGGCCTCGGACTCGTCTATCAAGGGGCAAATAATAAAGGCCTGTCGCCCTTTCTCCACCTCCTTGTGGATGAAGCGGTAGGCGTCCTCCCGTCGGTGGGGCTCCACATGGTAGGTGGCGATGCGCTGGCGCCCCGGCGGTAGCTGGTCAATGGTAGATATGTCCAGGTCTCCATAAAGGGTGAAGGCCAGAGTGCGGGGGATGGGGGTGGCGGACATGACCAGGACGTGGGGGCTCCACTGCCCCTTGACCCGCAGGGTGGCCCGCTGGAGCACGCCAAAGCGATGCTGCTCGTCCACCACGGCCAGGGCCAGCTTGGGCACCTGCACCCGCTCCTCCAGCAGGGCGTGGGTGCCTATGACGATGTCCACGTCTCCCTGGGAGACCAGCCGCTGGAGCTCCCGCTTGGCACGCTGGGGCACGCTCCCCGTGAGCAGTCCCACCGCCAGGGGCTTCTCCAGGCCGGTAACCTGAAAAGAGAGCAGGTTAGCCCCCTGGAGGGAGCTGGCGGCACCCCCCAGAAGGCGGCACACGGTGGCGAAGTGCTGCTCCGCCAGCACCTCCGTGGGCACCATGATGGAGCCCTGGTAGCCACTGGCCACCGTCACCAGCAAGGCGGCCAGGGCCACCACGGTCTTACCGCTACCCACGTCCCCCTGGAGCAACCGGCTCATGGGAGGGGTGCCCCGGGCCATATCCTTTAGGACCTCCTCCAGGGCTCGCTCCTGGGCCTCGGTCAGGGTGAAGGGCAGAGAGCGCAGGAAAGCCTCCAGCACCGGTGACGCCACCCCCAGGGGGACACCCTGGCTCTCCTGCTGCCGCTGCCTGCGGTTGCTCAGCACCGCCAGTTGCAGCAGGAGTAGTTCGTCGAAAGCCAGGCGCCGCCTGGCGCTGTCCAGGCTCTCTAGGCTGTCGGGATAGTGGGCCTGCATCAGAGCCTTGGACAGGGGCGGCAGGCCCAGGCGGGCCACCATGTCGGCGGGCAGGTGGTCCTCCACGGCGGGGCACCATTGGTCCAGCGCCCGCCAGACCAGCCGGCGGAGGGTACGCGGCGATAGCCCCTCGGTCAGAGGATAGACAGGCACCAGTCGGCCCGTGTGGATGAGGCTGTCCTGGCCCTCCAGGAGCTCGTATTCAGGCGAGTTGAAGACCTTCTGGCCATTGAAGGTCTCCACCTTTCCGCTGATGACGATCTGGGCGCCGCTGGGAAGGCTGCGGGCCAGGTACGGCCTCCCGAACCAGACCACACGGATGTTCCCCGTCTCGTCCCCCACCACCGCCTCGGTGGCCTCCAGGCCAGGCCGTAGGGTCACGGCCCGGGCCTCCCACACCGTGGCCGACACCGTCTGCTCCTGCCCTACCCTTAGCTGTGCGACCTTGGCCAGACGTGAGAAGTCGTTGTGCCTACGAGGTAGCAGGTAGAGCAGGTCCCGGATGGAGCGGACGCCCAGGCGGCGCAGCCGGCCCGCCAGGGCCTTGTTGACGCCCCACAACTCGGTGACGTGGGCATCCAGGTCGGCGGTCTTGGGGGGCGGCACAGACCGCCTGGGACGGGCTGGCGGCGCTGCGGCGGCCCCAGCAGCGGCGGAAGGCGGGCTAGCGGTGAGGCTTGCCTGGACAGGAGGGTTGGGCGAAGGCCCAGCTTCCAGGGGCTCCAGTAGGGCCAGCCACTGGGCCAC
>DAOUBE010000187.1:0-6789 GCA_034432835.1 Dehalococcoidia bacterium
ACTCCCCCGATGCCTCCGCCGCCGAAGCCCACCTCCGACACCCGTAGCCCGGTCCGACCCAGTATCCGGTACTTCAACCGACTCCTTTCCTCAAGTGGGGCCTTTGCGCCTCCCTGGGGCCGTGGGTGAGTCCCCTTCCTAAACCGAACGGCGCAGCCGAACGTTCACTAGCTGGTCCAGGCCCACCGAGACCAGCAGCAGCCCCACGAATACGTAAACGATGATGGCGATGGGTGGCGCCCACCACCACCACATGCCCCGCAGGACAGCCCCGTAGTACTGAGACCAGTAGATCTCCCGCCCCAGGGTGAAGGAGTTCTGGGGTCCCAGGCCCAGGGCCTCCAAGCCAATGGTAGCCAGCATGGCCCCGGAGACGGCCCCCACAAAGCTGGATGCCAGGTAGGGCAGCAGGTTGGGCAGGATCTCCTTGACCACCAGCTCAAGCCCGTTGACCCCATTGAGCCTGGCTACGTTTACGTACCCCCGCTCCTTCAATGACAGGGTCTGTGCCCGGATGGCCCGGGTGGGATATATCCATGCCAGAGATGCGGCCACCAGGGCCAGTATCTCCACTGTGACGGTTTGAAGATTGCTGGCCACTATGATTAGGATGGCCAGTCCAGGTATAGTGGTTATTACATCGGCCGCCCCTCGGATGAAGCTGTCCACGTAGCCCGAGAAGTAGCCCGAGGACAGCCCCAGCAGCGTGCCCACGCCCAGTCCCACCGCCCCCGCGATGAGGCCTATCTTGAGGGTCTGTCCCACGCCCAGGGTGATCACTGTGAACACGTCCCTGCCCTGGGACTGGGTCCCCAGGATGTGCTCCCTGGAAGGGGCCTGCCTGGCCGGATAGGCCCCTATTCTGGCCGAGTCGGGGTTCACCAGGAGGGGACCAACGTAGCCATAGACTAGTACGGCCAGCACCATGACCAGGCCCACGGTAAGCATCTTGTTCAGCCGTAGGAAGCGTATCACCGGCCGGGTGTACCTTTCGGCGCTGGATATCGCAGCAATGGTGGTCATCGTCGCTTGTACGCTATCCTCGGGTCTATGAGTGGATAGATGATGTCAAGTACGAACAAAGCCGCAGCAATGGTCACTATGAGGAGCCAGATAATTCCCTGAATTACGAAGTAGTCCTTGGCGCCAATGGCCTGGTACAGCTTGAGGCCCAGGCCCGGGTAGGAGAAGATGACCTCCACCAGCACAGAGCCAGATACCACGTGGCCCAGCACCAGGGCCAGGGAGGTCACCGAAGGCAGCATGGCGTTGCGCATCCCGTACCGTAGGAAGACCCGAATGGGCTTCAGCCCCTTGGCCTCGGCCAGGGTGATGAAGTCCTCCCCCAGGATGCTTATCATCATTCCCCGCATGCCCAGGGCCCAGAAGCCCATGCCGGAGATAACTATGGACAGGGCCGGCAGCGTGGCGTGACGCAGGACGTTTACGATACTGGGCAGGTCCATTTTCAAAATGCTTCCATAGGGGTACCCGCCGCCCGCGGGGAAGACCTTAATCGTTATGACGAAGAGGAAGATGAGGACGATGCCCAGGAGAAAGTAGGGTATGGCCGAGAACACCATCAGCATAGGCACCAGGGCCCGGAATTGGACAGGTACCGCTGGCCAGGCCAGCAGCGCCCCCAGTAGTATGCCGATGCTGAAGCTGATGAGCGTGGAGGTCATCAGCAGGCCGATGGTCCACGGCAGGCCGGCCATGATCATGTGGGAGACCCGCTGGGGGAACTTGTCCAGGGAGTAGCCCAGGTCAAGGGTGAGCAGGTCTTGCCAGTAGCTTATGTACTGCCTCCAGAGGGGCTGCTCCAGGCCGAACTTGCTCCGGTACTCCTGGGCCATGGCCAGCACGTCGCCCACCTGGCCTCCCGAGGCGATCATCTGGTTAAGCTTGTTCTCGACGGGGTCACCGGGGATGAGGCGAGGGATCATGAAGTTGGCCGTGGCGGCAACGATGAACACTGCCACCAGCATGCCGAAGCGGCGCCCCAGATAACCTATCGCCATGGTTCGCTCTGGTCTTTCTTTCGTCTTTTCGCTGCTATTATATGCAGACAGACAGGCCGCAAGAGGATTATAATGCAGGGCCTGGGGGGTCTTATCCTCCCTAAACCGTCTGGACAGCCCTTGGGTTTTGGGGCGGACTCTCGGCTCCCATCACCGGATATCTCTTATTGATGCTTAAAGGTCTAGACCGGCCCGCCCTGCCCAGCCAGAGGAGCCGGGGCCGTGGCACGCATCCCACGCCCAGCGGCCCCGCTCCCTGCCCCAGATATCCTGCTGTAGGGCCCGAAGAGATCGAAGAGGGCGGGCCGGTGGTTACTGTCAGCCTGTAGTTGCTACCTTACCTTAGCCTCGTTTCATCTATCCCGCCTGAGCCACCTACTGGGTGGGCTTCAGCCGGTGGATGATCTGATTGAATCCTTCCCACGGGACGTAGGGTGCCACATAGGGGTCCTGCTCCGAAGGCCAACCAGTCCAATACTTCTCGTTGAACAGCACCACGTGGAACTCCTCGGAGATGACTAACTCCGGCAGGTCCCGCAGGTAGATCTCAGTGGCCTTCTTTACCAGGTCGGCGTAGACGGGGTCGTTGGGGGAAGGCACCCTGGCCTCCATCTGGTTCAGCAGCGAGTCCAGCTCGGGGTTGTTGTAGCGCGTCACCGCGCGGATGTTGGGGGTCTTCTGGCCCAGGGGCGGCGCGTACTTGCTGTGGAAGTGCTGGAGGGTCTGCCATGGGTCGTCGATGGAGCCACAGTGTACCCACCGGAACAGGTCGAACCCGCCCGTGGACAGAGTGTCGCTGTGGACCGTGCCTGTAAGCGTCTCCAGCTTCACATCAAAGCCAGCCAGCTTGAGCTGCTCCACCACCACCGGTGCCAGCGGGTCACTCTGACCAGTGTAAAGGGTCAGCGACCAGGCGCTGCCGTCGGGCTTCCTCCAGAAGCCGTCGGGCCCCTTCTTGTAGCCCTTTCGGGTCAGGATATCCGCAGTCTTCTGAATGTTGTAGTCATCGACGTTGTACTTGGCGAACAGGTCCTGAAGTGGCGCCAGGTAGTTCTGAATACCACCGTAGGAGGAGAAGGGTGCCACGTTCTTCCTAGATGCACCTTCGTAGGCCAGGTCGGCCACCGCCGCCCGATCGATAGCGTGGTTGAAGGCCCAGCGGATCTCTGGGTCGTTAAAAGGCTCCTTCTGGTTGTTGAACACGATGGTGTAGTTGCACCCGTCGGGGGCGCCGTACACTGGCCCGTTGGCCCGCCAGGACCTAAGAGAGGGGTTCTGGGCTTTGGCAGCCTCGAAGGTGCCTTTGATCATGGTCTTCCCTACATCAACCTCATTGTTGATGTAAAGCTGGGGCAGGGCCTCCGCCGTGGGCGGTGCGTAAATGATGCGCTCCGGCGCGGGCATGCTGTCCACCAGGCCTACCTCCACCGCCCACCAGGTATCCCGCCTATCGAAGAAGATGGACTCATTGCTGCTCTTGACCACCTGGTAGGGCCCCGTCCCCACCGGCCAACCCTTGGCCGGGTCATAGAAGGTGAACTCCTTGGCGTTCTGCCCCTTCCAGATATGCTCGGGCATGATCACTAGCCGGCCCACCTGGCCTTGGGCCAGGAACTCCGTGGCAAACCTGGGGCCTGGTTTATTCAGTATGATACGCACCGTGAGCTTGTCCACGGCCTGAACATCCTTCACCCACTCCACCATGGAGGACGACAGGAGCAGGGTTGGGGAGTTCTCCTTCAGCATGTTGATGGTGAAGACCACATCATCAGCGGTGAGCTGCTCGCCATCGCTGAACTTCACGCCGTCCCTGAGGGTGAGGGTAATCTCGGTGAAGTCGTTGTTATACTGCCATTTCTCACCCTGCCAGGGGATGATCTCTCCGGTGTTGTAGTTGGTGTAGAAGAGCATCTCATTGATGGTATAGTGCAGGTGGTCACGCTGGTCCAGGGCTATGTAGGGGTTGAAGTTGTCCGGGTGGGGCACCTGGCCGGAAGCATCCCAACCAGCGGTGATGAGGGTGCGGTTCCGGGGTACATTCTTAACAAAGCCCGGCGGCGTTGGCGTGGGGCTGGCCGAGCGCGTTGGAGTGGGTGTTGCGGTGGCGGCGCCTGAGGTGGGGATGTTGGTGGGCGTTGGTGTGGCGGCGGGGCCACAGGCCACGGCCACAACCAGGATAGCTATGGCCGCCAAGCTAAGCACAGCAGGCCATCTAAAGCCCAGACTCATCGTTCTACCCTCCGACCGGTTTGGTTAATGCTGGCACTTACCAGGCCGAACAGCCGAATAGATGAGGGGCTACGCCGGAGGCCTTGTTGTTAGCAGGCGCGGCGACTTCACCCTCCTGCATGTAAAACCGCAAAGCTATTAGCCGAAAGGCCACTCCTCTGGCTGAGGAAGGCCCCTTTCGGCTGAATCGCTTGAAAGCCTTAGTCCCGGCTGTGTATCATCTCCTTCAGGCCATGGGCCTGCGCCCGGGACTAGTCGCATTTTCCTAGTCCGGCCACGGCTAATCAAGGGCTTCGCCTACGGAAATCCGCCAGTGTGCATTGCGAGTTTCGTAGCACATGCGAACTAATCACTCAGTGGGGGTGTACTTTGGGGGATTGCTCTTCACCAGGCAAGATTCTGGCCGGCATGATGCGCCGTGCCGGCCTCACGCGGGAGCAGGTGGCCGAGCGACTGTCCGTCAGCATAGATACCGTGGACAACTGGTGCCGGGACCGCTCTACCATGCGGCTCCCCCAGTTCGGGGCCTTCCTCTCCATGCTGGTGGAGAGCGGCATGCCTCCTCGGGAGGTCCAGAACCTGCTGTCCGATCTGCTGGCCAGTAGCGGGCTCTCCCCCGAGGCCAGCCTGAAGCTCCTTCCCCCGGCCCGCGTGGTGCGGGAGGACGTCGTCCTCTTTGTGGCGCCGGACATGCTCTCCAGGGGTGTCAGGTTCATCGTGGCCGGTGCCAGGGACTACCTGCGCCAGATGGGAGTGGACCTGCTGGTGGCCTCGGCCTACGGCAGCGTTCCCCTTTTTGGCAGCATGCTGGCCGATACCATCCTCGCCACCAATCCGCGGGGCGTCATCCTCTGCGCCGACATTGACCCGGCGGTCATCCGACTGATATTGGACGTGGCCAGGGAGCGGAAGACGCCGGTCATCGGCGTGGCCCACCCGTTGGAATTCCAGGAGACCTTCACAGCCACCGTCGCTATCGACAACCACGCCCTGGGATACCAATCGGGAAGGTTCCTGCTGGACCAAGGCCACACCCGAATAGGCTACATTGGCCTGTGGCGGGCCGGCCGCATCGGCACCGACCGCCTCCTGGGTCTCCAGGAGGCTCTCCTGAAGTCAGGGGTGACCATACCAGCCGATGGCGTCTTCTTGGGCACCAGCACCTTGGAAGGCACCGCCACCCCCCTGATAGACGACGTCCCTAGCTGGACCCCCCTGGCCAGGAAGGTGCTGCGCTCCCTCTCCTCGGGGGAGCTCACCGCCGTCTTCTGCTCCTGGGACCCGGCGGCCCTGGCCATTGTCCAAGAGGCAGGGTACTTTGACCATGTGCTGGAAAGGGAGGGCCCCGTTGGCCTGGTGGTCATAGCCACCAGCCGCTGGCCGGAGCTGGTCTCCGGGCCGCGCATCGCCTACTTTGTCCTACCCCTCTACGATATGGGTCGTGAGGCCGCCCGGCTGGTGTCCCTCACCGCCGCCAACGGCGCAGAAAAGCTGACGGTGCGGCACATCGAGCTCCAGTGCCAGTTCCACATCTCTGACAACAACCGCGCCAGGCTGCCCGAGGTGAGCCATCTGGCCAACCTGTAGGAATGGGGGCCTGCTGAGTTAGGAAGTGCGCTTTGATAGAGGTGAGAGCCGCCACCAGGGACGACCTGCCGCAGCTAGCCGAGCTGATGCAAGAGCACCTGCTGTACCAGCAGCAGGTGAGCAACAACTACTTCCAGCTAGACCCCCAGGTGGACTGGCCAAGGTACATAGAGGGCCTGTTGGGGTCAGCGACCACGGGAATTCTGGTGGCTGCCCGCGATGGCCGCCTGCTGGGGTTCGCCCACCTGCAGGTCCTCCGGCCGGCCCGCCGGCCCGTCCCCCAGGGGCTCAGGGGCATTCTCTATACCCTCTTAAGGCGCGGGAGGCCCGGGCCTCCCTCCGTGTTCCAACCTCGTAGCATGGGTGTGGTCCAGGGCGTTTACGTCCGGCCCTATGCCAGGGACGGTAGGGCGGCGCGGAGCCTGTTCAGGGCTTCTGTGGAGTGGTTCAAAGAGCGTGGGGTCACGGAGCTGGAGGCGCTGGTCTGGGCGAAGAATGAGCCGGTACTGAAGATGGCTAGGCGGGCTGGTTTCGAGGTGATAAGCCTCCGGGTGAGGAAGAAACTGTGAGACGCCCCGTGGGAAGGGGTAAGGGCTGCTCAAAAGAAGATGGAGCGGAAGACGGGATTTGAACCCGCGACCTTCTCCTTGGCAAGGAGACGCTCTACCACTGAGCCACTTCCGCTCGCTACTGCCAACGGCTCACCACGGCCTTGAAGACCCGTAGTGCCGAGGGTCGGAATTGAACCGACGACACGCGGATTTTCAGTCCGCTGCTCTACCTCTGAGCTACCTCGGCGGTTTCCCTCTACCGGGAACTATGGTAATTATACCTAACATCGGTGTCAAGGCCATGTACTGGTTCAGTACATATGAGACAGTCGGGCTATTTTAGGGACCAGTTCTGGGTGGTGCTTAGTAAGATACTGGGCTGGGGTGTTGTAGTCCAGGGC
>DAOUBE010000188.1:0-2440 GCA_034432835.1 Dehalococcoidia bacterium
CAGTTCAAGGAGAACATGGACAGGACCCTGCGCATGCTCAGGGAGACCAAGCCCGCCCCAGGCCACGATAGGGTGGTGTACCCCGGCCTCCTGGAGCACGAAGAGGTGCAGGAGAGGAAGGCCCACGGCATACCCCTGCACAAAGAGGTGGTCCAGTGGTTCGACGGTATCTGCGAGGAGCTTTCCTTGCCCCGCCTGGAAAGGCGACCGGCCACCTAAATCGCCGCTGGACGCTGCACCCATGGGCCTTTACCATGGGAAATACGGGGCGCGGAAAGTCAAACACAATTCATCTTGGGTATCTGAGGATAGTACTGCGGGCCTTAGCCGCGGCTTACAAGGTGCAAGGGGTGCAGAGGACCCTGTCCCCTGCCGGGGTATCAACAACGAGGGGATTTCCAATCCCCCTCGGGACTCCCCCTAGAGGAGGGGGCCGAAGGGGGAATGAGTCCCCCTTCGGATGAGGCGGGGTGCCCCCGAAAACCCTTCGAGGGCGGTTGACGGGGCAACCAACACCCCATCTTGGATGCCCAAAAGAGAAGGTGCAGGGTGAACCCTGCCACGGCGTGCCCTGCGGGTGGGCCCTCCAAGGCAACAACACGGAAGGGTGATAGCGTGAAAAACATAGTTGTGACAGGAGGCAGCGGCAAGGCTGGCCGGGCCGTGGTGGCCCGGCTGCTGGAGGCCGGCTACAATGTGACCAACGTGGACCTGGCTCCTCCACCAGAACCGGCCGGCCGATATATAAGGGCAGACCTGGCCGACCTGGGCGCGGCCTACGAGGTCCTTCGCGGCGCCGATGCCGTGGTGCACCTGGCTGCCATCCCAGCGCCAGGCCGCGAGCCGGACTCGGTAACCTTCAGGAACAACGTCATCAGCACCTACAACGTCTTCTCGGCCGCCGTGGGCCTGGGCCTCCAGCGGGTGGTGTGGGCATCCAGCGAGACTACCCTGGGCCTGCCCTTCGAGCGGGTGCACCCCGAGTACGTGCCTGTGGACGAGGCGCACGGCCGCTATCCAGAGACCAGCTACGCCCTGTCCAAGGTGGTCGGCGAGGAGATGGCCGCCCAGTTCAGCCGGTGGAGCGGTATCCCCTTCATCGGGCTGCGATTCTCCAACGTGATAGAGCTGCACGACTACGCCCGGTTCCCTACCTTCTGGCAGGACGCGCGTATGCGCAAGTGGAACCTGTGGGGCTATGTGGATGCCCGGGACGTGGCCCAGAGCTGCCAACGGTCGCTGGAGGCCGACGTCGCTGGGGCCGAGGTCTTCATCATCGCCGCTGCGGACACTGTCATGAACCGGCCCAGCGCCGAGCTCATGGCCGAGGTCTTCCCCGATGTGCCCATCCGGGGCAGCCTGGGCAAGTTCGATACCCTCCTCTCCATCGAGAAGGCCCGGAGGGTGCTGGGGTACCAGCCGGAGCACTCCTGGCGCAGGTACGTTCGCCTGGGCCGCGAGGTGAAGTGACGTGAAGCTGGAAGGGAAGGTAGCCCTCATAACGGGGGCGGGGAGCGGCATCGGGGCCGCCACCGCCCGCATGATGGCCGCCGAAGGAGCCTCGGTGGCGGTCACTGGCATACCGGCCGAGGGGGTGCGTAGGGTGGCGGCAGAGCTGGAGAGGGCGGGGCACCAGGCCCTGGCCATCTCCACCGACGTCTCCGACGCCAGGCAGGTGGAGGCCGCGGTGGCCCAGACGGTCCGGCGCTTCGGGCGGCTGGATATTGTGGTAGCCAACGCCGGCATCCAGCTCCACACCCAGGACGTTAACCTCCACGAGCTGCCCGAGGAGGTATGGGACAGGACGCATAACGTCAATTACCGGGGCGCCTATCTGACCTGCAAGCACGCCCTGGCCCAATTCCTAAAGCAGGGCCAGGGAGGAGTCATAGTCATAGTCTCCTCGGTGACGGCCCTCAACGGGCGATCGGGCAACCCAGCCTACATGTCGGGGAAGCACGGACTCATCGGGCTGGCGCGGTACATTGCGGTGCACTACGCCAAGCACGGGGTTCGATGCAACGCTGTGTGCCCCGGCGCCCTGGAGCGGACTCCCAATCATGACATGCACCCCGACCCCGTGGGCCGCGAGGAGCGGATGAAGCGGGCCATCCCCCTGGGCAGGCTGGGCAAGCCCGAGGACATCGCCCCCTTCATCACCTTCCTGGCCACACCCGAGGCCAGTTACGCCACGGGAGCCACCTTCGTTATCGACGGCGGGCTGACGGTGGCCTAACCCCGAGGCAGGAACTCCCCCTCACAACCAGTGCCCAGAACCCTCCAATGCCAGGCAGGGGCCAAATTGTAAGGGGTAGCTAGCAGCTAGGGAAGCCAGCTACCCCTGTCGATTCTTATAGGTCCCCGTTTGGGATGTTACCTGGACACCCTCTTGTCCCACCAGAAGTCACGGCGGAAGCGCATATCTCTGGTTATGGCAGGC
>DAOUBE010000189.1:0-1585 GCA_034432835.1 Dehalococcoidia bacterium
AGAAGAGCCTGGCCTACCTGCGAGAGGCCAATCCGCGCAGGGAGGGGGAGAAGGAGTCGGCCTACACCCTGCGCCTGCGCCGCCAAGCCACAGACCACTGCCGCCTTGTACTGCCAGCGGCCACCCTGACCAACGTGGGTGTTACCATGAACGCCCGGGCCATGGAGCACGCCATCACCAAGCTGCTCTCCTCGGAGCTGGTGGAGGAGCAGCAGATAGGGGAGGAGCTGAAGGCCAGGGGCCGGGAGATCACGCCCACCCTTATCAAGTACGCCGAGCGCAGCCATTACCTGGTAGAAACTCGGAAGGCCCAGAGGGCTGAGGCGGAGGTGCTCAGGGAGTTTGCGCCCGTCGTGGCCCATGCCGCCACCGAGGTAACGCTGGTGCACTTTGAGCCGGAGGCAGAGGCCAAGGTGGCCGCGGCCTTGCTGACCCGCTACTCGGGTGTGCCTTACTCAGCCGCGTGGGGGTACGTCAAGGGCCTGCCTCAGGCCGAGGTAGAGCGGCTGCTGGGGGAGGCCCTGAAACGCCTCGGCCCCTTCGATGCGCCAGTCCGAGAGCTGGAGTACGCCGACTACACCTTCGAGATGGTTATGGACTATGGGGCCTACCGGGAGTTCAAAAGACACAGGATGCAGAGCTACCTGGCCCAGCCCTTGACGGTGGATCTGGGCTACGTTGTGCCTGACCTGGTTTTGGAGGCGGAGCTGACGGACCGGTTCGTGGAGGCCATGGACCAGGCCGCCGAGGCCTACCAGCGGGTCAAGGCCTTCTCCCCAGCCGTGGCCCAGTACCTGGTGACCCACGCCCATAAGGTGAGGGTATTGACCAAGATGAACGCCCGGGAATGCTACCACGTGTTCAAGCTGCGCACCTCGCCCCAGGCCCATTTCACCATTCGGAGAGTGTTGCAGAAGGCCATGGAGCTGGTGTCGGCCAAGCATCCTGCCCTCTTCCGCCACATAGGGCTGGTCCTGAGGAAGGGCTAGCTCTATAGCCTGGAAGGGTCTTGCTGCCTAGCCATAAAGAAAGAGGGGGGCTTGGTCAGAGCCCCCCTCTTTGTCCCCACCACCCCGCCCTTGCACCTTGCTAGAGGATGCGCCCCTGCCGCCGGTGGCACTATCCTCTACTCCTTTATACGCCGGGCGTGGAATGGTGGATTCACCCTCGCTCAAACAAGGCAGCCGTGCCTGGCCTTGCTTCCTGGCAGCTTGGCCCGCTGTCGCTACCTAGTAGTTGTAGTCGTAGGACCCGCTGTCCACAACCTTCAGCGTTCCCACCATGCCTAGGGACTCGTGGGGCTTGCAATAGAAGCGAATTTCCACCGGCTGCTGGGGCATGACGGCGTCCACCGTCACCGTCCTTCCGCCCAGGAGCTCCACGTCCAGGCCCAGGGCAGGGGCGGTGAAGGTGTGGTAGTCATCCAGGACCTGGATTACGAAGCGGACGCGCTCGCCCGGCTGCAGCTCGATGCTGTCGGGGGAGAACTTGAACCCGCCCCCAAAGTACCCCGCTGCCATGGAGATCTCTCGAACCGCCGGTGGGGGGTTGGTGGGAGTGGGTGTGGGGGTGGGGGTAGCGGTGG
>DAOUBE010000190.1:0-1745 GCA_034432835.1 Dehalococcoidia bacterium
CTTCTCTGAGGAGAAGATACCCGCCGAGAGCACCGTGTATGCGAATACCGAGGCAACCACCACGAAGGCGATCAGAATGATGGCCGTTTCGATACCGGTGATACCCCTTTGACCCTTGAATACCCTTGCGAACATCCTGATTGCTCCTTTCTGATTCCTAAGGGATCATCTACTAGCTGCGCGGGACAAGCTGATGTGGCAGGCCCCGTGTTACGTTCACATTGGTCTCTCTGAGTTACCTTACCTGGCTCCTTACACCTCCTGTTATCCCCCAGACACCGTGGCCTGCCTCTGACCGTTTCTGGCATCGGCAGACACAAACCCGATCGCCCACCTGGTGTACTTGTACATTTTGTACGGTAATTTCGCACGTATGGACGGTCAACCGTACGAAAGTCCTACCAGTGCCTTCATCCCTATCCGTCGGAGCTAATGGTATTTGCGGCATGTCAAGGGGAAGAGTCAACAAAATGTGAGGAAGTCTTCACAAAGGCTCTAAACTCTCAAGCCCTCGCTTAATCTACATCTCCACCCCCTATACTGTTCAGTCCTGTTTATTACATTACGAGACCTCGTCACCATCTGACAGGATGGAGAGACATAGGCCACCCATGTGCCTGCACTTATATGAAAACAGGTGCTAGCACCCCGCGCACCTGGTACTTCAGGGCTATTGCGGCGGGGGAGAAACGGGGGATAGGCCAACCCACCGGGTGAAAGGGCTTGCCGTACGAAAGTCCTTACCGAGGGATGAAGTCCGCTGGAGGCGGGCCGGTGGGGCAAGGGGATGGGGCCAGGCATGGTGGGGGCACACGGCTGTGTGCCTCCATAAGTGGGGCCCTGATGCACTTTGGTGTTTAACTGTCCTTTCTTAACCCTAATACCAACCTTCTCCCTGGGGAAAGGGCCTGATCGCCCCTCCCAGGGAGAGGGGTAGGGTGAGGTGTCTCCCCATGAAACGTCCTGCCAATTAGCCCAAGCGCGTAAGCCCCCTCCACCAAAACCCACCCCGCCCCGTTGAAATCCTCAAAGAGGGGAGCCCGTCCAGAAGAGCACGGCAGGAGTGCGGGGGACTTCATACCCTGCCGGGAGCCTGGGGGTGTCCTCCATCTCTTTAATCCCCTACTCCCTGTGGGAGAAGGGGGGACCCAGGGGGATGAGGGTCACAAGGGGGAGCCTCGAGGGGGATGGGGACAGGGCCGGGGGTGGTCCCAGGGGGTCCGTGGACCCCCTCAGTAAACAGCGGACACGAAACTATAGGGAGAACAGAAGCGAGGTTATGTTCCAGAGGTTGACTAGGACCATGAACACGGTGGCGGGAAGGAGGAGCTTGCCCGGGACCAGCCAGGCGATGAGCAGCGGCGCCAGGCCCTTGACCAGCATCATGTGCCCCGGGTTGGCCAGTACCCTGGCCATGACAGGGTTCAACTCCACAAACCCCCTCCCCAGGGCATACACAGTGAGGACCAGGTCCAGGTCAACCAGCAGCAGGAAGCAAAGCTTGGACAGCGTTCCCCGTCGGAAGGTGGCGAAGGATTCCTTCATCTCGGGCGTCAGCATCTTCGTACCCCTCCGTGGCCTGCCCAGACAGGATTACCCCACCAGTCGTCGCATTATAGCCAGCCCGCCGCCTTGGGACAAGGCTATGTACTGGTTCAGTACATATGAGACAGTCGGGCTATTTTAGGGACCAGTTCTGGGTGGTGCTTAGTAAGATACTGGGCTGGGGTGTTGTAGTCCAGGGC
>DAOUBE010000191.1:0-3716 GCA_034432835.1 Dehalococcoidia bacterium
CCCAGCCCAGTATCTTACTAAGCACCACCCAGAACTGGTCCCTAAAATAGCCCGACTGTCTCATATGTACTGAACCAGTACAGGCCGTTGAACTCCGGCGGGGTTGCTGGCATACTGGATGCAGCGGGCCCTGCATTCCCATGGCCAGTACCAGATATCGGAACGGTGTACCCCCAGACATGAGCGGGACCGCCAACCTCAAAGGAGACGCAGCCATGGCCACCACCACCGATAGGCTCACAGCGATGGGGCAGGCGGCCCGAGCCGCCTCCCGAAAGCTGGCCCGCCTCTCCACTGCCATCAAAGACCGCGCCCTCCTCAACATCGCCCAGGCCCTGAAGAGCCGGGAAGAGGAGGTCCTGGCCGCCAACGAAAAGGACTACCAGGCGGCCCAAAAAAGCGGCCTCTCGGAGGCCCTCCTGGACCGGCTTCTCCTCACTCCCCAGCGCCTGGAAGCCGTAGCCGAGGGTGTCCGAGCTGTAGCGGCCCTCCCCGATCCCGTGGGCGAGGTGTTCGACATGCGCACCATGCCCAACGGCCTGGTCATCGGCAAGAAACGCGTCCCTCTGGGCGTCATCGGCAGCATATACGAGAGCCGCCCCAACGTCACTGTGGACATCTCCGCCCTCTGCCTCAAGTCGGGCAACGCCTGCATCCTCCGTGGCGGCAGGGAGGCCTTCCACTCCAACGTGGCCCTGGTCCGCCTCATCCAGGACGCCATCCAAGAGGCTGGCGTGCCCCGGGATGCCGTCCAACTGGTGGAGGACCTGGACCGCACCCTGGTGAACCGCATGCTCAAGATGAAGGAGTACATAGACCTCATGGTACCCCGGGGTGGCTCGGAGCTTATAAGGCTGGTGGCCCAGGAGGCCGCCATGCCCGTGATTACCGGCGGCATCGGCGTCTGCCATACCTACGTGGACAGGACCGCAGACCTGGACATGGCCCTGCGGGTGGTCCACAACGCCAAGACCCAGAAGCCCAGCGTCTGCAACGCCCTGGACTGCGTTATCGTCCACAGTGAGGTGGCCCCCCAGTTCCTGCCCAGGCTGGCCCAGGAGTGGGCCAAGGCGGGGGTGGAGATGCGCTGCGACCGCCGTGCCCTCAGTGTCCTTGGACCCACCCGCCATGCCGCTGTCAAGCCCGCCAGCGATGACGACTGGGGCAAGGAGTTCCTGGCCCTCATCGCCGCCATTAAGGTGGTGGACTCCCTGGATGAGGCTCTGGAGCACATCGAGCGGTACGGCTCCGGCCACTCCGAGGCCATCATCACCCAGGACTACTCTGCCGCCCAGCGCTTTCTAGATGAGGTGGATGCCGCGGCGGTGTACGTTAACGCCAGCACCCGCTTCACCGACGGCGGCCGCTTTGGGCTGGGCGCCGAGGTAGGCATCAGCACCCAAAAGTTCCACGCGCGCGGCCCCATGGGCCTCCGCGAGCTGACTTCCTACAAGTGGACCATCACCGGCAACGGCCAGATTGTCACCTAACGCTCTATGAAAAGCACAGGTACACGGGGAACGGCCTGCCAAATATCGGCGGACGGCCAGGGCTGCTACCCGTTGCATACCCTACCCGAGATGGAGTAGATTTCTCTCTCAAAAGCTGCCGTGTTCTTCGTCCTGGCCGGGCTCACGGGCCCTGCTGGCCCCTGGCCAACGGCGGGGACCATTACCGGCTTTGCCGATAGAAAGGGGTTGGCACATGCCAGGGTACAACTTCGAACGGGACTGCCGCACTCCCTACTCGGAGTCCTACACCATCCTGGAGGACGAGATCCCTGTGGGCCGCTTGGACCTTCACTTTACCCCCAACCTCGTCCACGCTACCCTCTGTGTCGCCGAGTCGGTCACCCAGGAGGAGATCCAGGAGCTCATAGAGCAGGTGGACGAAGAACTGGTGGACGCCGTGGGCATCGCCCGAGAGGAGTTCATCGTCCACGTGTATCAGGGCCGGGAGGCCGGCGTTTACAGCGACCACGAGTTCGGCCAGAACGGCGACGAGGAGGGTATGTAGGCCCAAGCCCGCCGGACGGAGGTGCCCGTGCTTACCTTCCCCGAAGGCTTCCTCTGGGGCTGCGCCACAGCCTCTTACCAGATAGAGGGCTTCCCCCTGGCCGATGGCGCCGGGCCCTCCATCTGGCACCGCTTCTCCCACACCCCAGGCAACATCTACAACGGTCACACTGGCGACCAGGCCTGCGAGCACTACCGTCGCTACCGTGAGGACGTGGCCCTGATGAAGGAGCTGGGCCTCAAAGCCTACCGCTTCTCCATCGCCTGGCCCCGCATCTTTCCCCAGGGCAGAGGGCGCCCGAACCCTGCAGGCCTGGACTTCTATGACCGCCTGGTGGACTCCCTCCTGGAGGCGGGAATCGTCCCCTTTGTCACCCTCTACCACTGGGACCTGCCCGCCGCCCTCCAGGACCTGGGCGGCTGGGCCAACCGCGACATCGCCCACTGGTTCGCCCAGTACGCCGTGGCCGTCTTCGCCCGCCTGGGCGACCGCGTAAAGCATTGGATCACCCTCAACGAGCCCTGGGTGGTCATGGACGCCGGCTACATCAGCGGGCGCCACGCCCCAGGCATGCGAGACCTAGGAGCGGGTCTTCGGGTGGCCCACCACCTGCTCCTGGCCCACGCCCGGGCCGTCCATGCCTACCGCGCCTGCGGCGGCAAGGGCCAAATTGGCATCACTCTGAACCTGGGCCCCCAGCAACCCGCCTCCGACTCCCCCCAGGACCGGGCCGCCGCCGACCGTGCCCACGCCTACCTCAACCGCCTCTTTCTAGATCCCATCTTCCAGGGCCAATACCCCCAGGTGCTGGTGGACTGGTTCCGAGACTGGTGGCCCCACCTTTGTGAGGGAGACCTGGAGGAGTTCCACACCCCCGTGGACTTTGTGGGCGTCAACTACTATACCCGCCGCGTCCTGCGCTACTCCCCCGGAGAGGGGACCGTCCACGCCGCAGGGGTCCCCCAGGACGCACCCCACACGGCCATGGGCTGGGAGGTCTATCCTCAAGGCCTGTACGAGCTCCTGGTCTGGATACGGGACAGCTACGGCAACCCCGCTCTGTACATTACCGAGAACGGGGCCGCCTTCGAGGACACCCTCTCAGCGGAGGGCGAGGTGGACGACCCCGACCGCCTGGACTACCTGCGCCGCCACTTGGCCCAGGCCCACCGCGCCATCCAGGATGGGGTTGACCTGCGGGGCTACTTTGTCTGGACCCTCCTGGACAACTTCGAGTGGGCCCACGGCTACTCTAAACGCTTCGGCATTGTGTACACCGACTACCCCACCCAGCGCCGCGTGGTGAAACAAAGCGGCCGCTGGTATGCCCAGGTCATCGCCCGCAACGCCGTGGACGAGGCCTGACCCGCGTCCCAGTCAAAGGCCCTTGGACCGGGCTATCCTTCGTGCCGGTGGGCACCAGGCCACCTTGGCGGGACAATCCGCGCGTAAACTCCAGCCCCTGCAATGAAGGCGGCGAGGACAATAGGTAGGTAAACCTCGTACCGGCCAGAGGGTTCGCTGTAGAGGTTATAGAAAGCCCCTTCAAAGACACCTGTGACCATTTCCGCAGGAGCAAAGCCGGCCATGAAAGCGCCCAGGAGCCAGGGGTAGATGGAGGCGGTCTTGCGGTAAATTCCACGTACCCCTACTGCTCCCAAGCCCAGGGCCGCACCGGAGACCAGGCCTCCGCCGTAGAA
>DAOUBE010000192.1:0-3312 GCA_034432835.1 Dehalococcoidia bacterium
CCAGCCGCCTGTACGGCCGCCGCGTGGGCCTTCTGGCCGCCGCCCTCTCTGCCCTGGCAGTCATCCACATCCAGAACGGCCACATCTACCGCCCGGAGGCCTTTATCGTCCTTTTTGTGCTGGCCTCCTTCATATTCATGTTCCGCGTCCTGGCCCGAGGCCGCCTGAGCGACTCCCTTCTGCTGGGTCTCTTCGTGGGCCTGGCCTTCGCCTCCAAGGTTAGCGTCCTGCCCATCCTGCTGCCCCTGGGCCTTACCTACCTCTTTCGCCTCAAGGACGTGCGCCGCTCCCTGGCCGGCGTGGCTGGGGGAAGCAACGGCGTCGCCAGCCCGGGCGCCGGGGAGATGGCAGCCTATCCCCCTGCCAGCCTCTGGATACAGTCCCTGCGTGCCGTCCTGCCCCACCTTCTGCTGGCGGCTCTGGTGGCAGTTGTCACCTATCTGCTCTGGGTCCCGTACTCTGTCCTGGCCCTAGACGAGTTCCTGGACTGGAACCTTAGGGAGAACCGTATCGCCCGCACGGCAGGCATCATGCCCTACACCATCCAGTACATAGGGAGCACCCGCTTCTGGTACGAGATACGCCAATCATCCCTGTGGGGTCTGGGCCTGCCTCTGGGCGTCGTCGCCTGGTGTGGGCTGCTGTTCAGCATAGCCATGGCCTGGAAGTACCGAGACCGGCGGGACATTCTGCTCCTAGCCTGGGTCGTCCCTAGCTTCCTCATAGTGGGCAGCTATGAGGTGAAGTTCCTGCGATATGTCTTTCCCATCATCCCCTTCCTAATCATCATGGGCTCCCGTATGCTGTTCTCCGGCCTGGACTGGGTGAAGGCCCAGCGCCCCCACCTTTCGAGCTGGGCCGTGGCTGCCATCGCCCTGATGGTAGCCTCCACGGCCTTCTACGCCCTGGCCTTTGAGACCATCTATACCCGCCCTCATACGGCGGTCCAAGCATCCCGCTGGATTAACGCCAACGTCCCCCCGGGCTCCACCATCCTTACCGACAACCATTGGGACGAAGGCATTCCTGACCTGGGGCGCTATCGAGTGCACCAGATCCCTATCTACGAAGGCGACTCTGTGGCCAAGATAGAAAAGATGGCCCAGGACCTCTCCCGAGGCGACTACCTAATCTTCTACAGCAACCGCACCTACGGCAGTATCACCCGTGTCCCCGATCGCTACCCCTACAGCTCTCGGTACTACCAGCTCCTCTTCTCCGGCCAGTTAGGGTACCGGCTGGAGCGCCAGTTCACCTCTTATCCCTCTTTGTTGGGCATCGCCTTTGTGGACGATACCTACACGCGGCCCGGCCTGCCTGAGCCTGCCGGCGCCACGCCCGCCAGGCCCGCCCCCATCGTCCTTAACCTGGGCTACGCCGACGAGAATGTCATCGATTACGATCATCCCAAGGTGCTGCTGTTCAGGAACGTGGACAGGCTCTCCGCCGCCGAACTGACCAGCAAGCTTTTCTTGGAGGAGCAGGGCTTCGCCTCGGGCAAGCTGCTTCTTACTGAGCAGGAGCGGGCGGCCCAGGAGGCTGGAGGCACCTGGTCTGGCATCATCAAGCCTCAGAGCTGGGCCAGTAGGTTTCCCATTCTGGCCTGGCTGCTTCTGGCGGAGCTTCTGGGCCTGGCTGCCCTGCCCCTGGCCTTCCTGGTGTTTTCCGCCCTGCCCACCCGCGGCCTCCTGCTGGCCAAGCCCCTGGGCATACTCCTGGCCAGCTACATCGTATGGCTCATGGCCAGCACCCACGCCATGGCCTTCGCCCGAGGCTCCATTCTGGCGGCGCTTCTCCTTGTAGGGGGCCTGTCGGCCCTGGTGCTGGCCGTGCGCTGGCGGCAGTTCCTGGCCTTTGTCAGGGCCAACTGGCGCCTTCTGGCCGTGGGCGAGGCCCTGTTCCTGGCGGCTTACCTTTCCTTTGTGGCCGTGCGGGCGGCCAACCCCGACCTGTGGCACCCCTTCCGCGGCGGCGAGAAGCCCATGGACTTTGCCTACCTCAACGCCATTCTGCGCTCTACCTACATGCCCCCCTACGACCCCTGGTACGCCGGGGGCTACCTCAACTACTTCTACTGGGGCCACTTTATCGTCGCCGTCCTCATCAAGGCCACGGGCATTCAGCCTGCCGTGGCTTTCAATTTGGCGGTGCCCCTCCTCTTCGCCCTGACTTTGACCTCCGCCTTCGCCGTCACCTACAACCTGGCTCTGGGTCTCCACCGGAGCCGGGCTGGGGACACCCCCGGGAGGGTTAGCCTGCCCGCGGGGCCCCTTCTGGCCGGACTGGTCGGGGCACTGTTCGTGGCCCTCATCAGCAACCTGGACGGTGCAGTGCAGCTAGTCCAGGGCACCGCGCGGGCACTGCAGGGCGACGGCTTCCCCACCTTCGACTTCTGGCGTAGCAGCCGTATGATCCCTCCCCTGGAGCACGTGGACCGCTCGCCCTTGCGCTTCTGGGTACCTGCCACTCCTCCGGGCTCTCCCGATGTCTCCTACCACATCACCGAGTTTCCCTTCTTCACCTTCCTCTTCGCCGACCTCCACGCCCATCTCATCGTCATCCCCTTTGCCCTAATGCTCCTAGCCCTGGCCCTCAACATGGTCCTGGCCCTGCGCCAGGGCTGGCGGCTGGCCTGGCTGCCCGGCTTCCTCGTCCTGGCTCTTACCCTGGGTGCGGTGTTCCCCTCCAACACCTGGGACTACCCGCCCTACGCGCTGCTGTCGGTGGCGGCCCTGGCCCTGGGTACCCTGTTGTCCCAAGGATCTCTAGAGGGCAAGCTCAGGCTGTTTGTGGCCCTGGCTGTTGGGGTGGTTGCCCTGAGCTACCTGGCCTTCCTCCCCTTCCACCTGCGTAACGAGACCTTCGACACTGGCCTTGCCGTCAGCAAGTGGCAGACCCCGCTGTACTCCTACCTGGGTGCCCACGGCCTCTTCGTCTTCATCATTGGCAGCTTCCTCTTTTACCAGCTACGCGGCGTGGTGGCCCAGGGAGGACGGCGGCTGCTGGCCGCCGTGATCCCTCGCCCGGCCCAGCTCTGGAACTCGGCCGGCCAGCGGGCAGCCCAGGGGTTGGCCGCCTGGCCCTGGGGCCTGACCAGCGCCGCCTTCCTGGGGGTAATGCTCCTGTTCCTGGTGGTGGGGGGCTACTGGACCGCGGCCCTGCTCACTACCCTCTTGGCCCTGGTGGCCCTGGAGGGACAGAGGCTCCTCAGGCAGCCTGGCAGCGACGCCCCCTACCAGCTCTTCCCCCTCCTGCTGGTGGCCTTCGCCCTGCTCATCGGTATCGGCGTGGACTTCGTGCACATGAAGGGCG
>DAOUBE010000193.1:0-10427 GCA_034432835.1 Dehalococcoidia bacterium
GGGCCACCTCCTTTCTGGTCTATTCTCACCCAGAAGTGTGGCCCCTTCTGCTTCTACTTTTCCACGCCTACTGTCTCATATCTATCTGAACTTTTTCAAGACTAACCTAGCCCGATTTTCCTGAACATGGGCGGGCGGCCAGGGGTCTTCAGCGAAGGCGCTTGACTACCCCATCGCGCCAAGCCTAATATATGCCTCGCCGAACCCGGGGAGGCCAGAGCGCCCGGGAACGGGGCCCTGGTGGCGAATCTCACTGTGGAGGTAAGGCCAATGAGACTGGCCCTGGGTGCTATCCGAGAGCCCACGGAAGAGATCCTGACCTTCGCCAAACAGCTTGGCGCCACCGACGTCATATTCAATACCCCCAACATTGGCGGCCCGGGTTACTACGAATTCCAGACCCTGGTGCGCCTGAGGAAGATGGTTGAGGATGCCGGCCTGCACCTGGCCGCCATCGAGAACGTGCCCAGGGAGTGGTACGACAAGGTGCTGCTGGGCCTGCCGGGCCGGGACCAGCAACTGGAGAACTTCTGCAAGACTCTCCGCAACATGGGGGCGGCCGGCATCCCCATCCTGGGCTACCACTTCATGGCCCTGGGGGTCTGGCGGACCTCCCGCACCACCCCCGGCCGCGGCGGGGCCAAGGTCACCAGCTTCGACTATGAGCTGGTGAAGAAGGCTCCCCTCACCGAGTATGGCGAGATCTCTGACGACCAGATGTGGGACAACTACACCTACTTCCTCAAGGCCGTGGTGCCCGTGGCCGAGCAGGCAGGGGTGAGGATCTGCCTTCACCCCGACGACCCTCCCATCTCCCCCATTGCTGGCATAGCCCGCATATTCCGCAGCCACGCCGCCCTGAAGCGCCTCATCGAGAGCGTCCCCAGTGAGTACAGTGGCATCGAGTTCTGCCAGGGTACCATCTCGGAGATGCCGGAGAACGTCCTGGACGCCATCCGGTACTTCGGCCAGCGGAAGAAGATCTTCTACGTACACTTCCGTAACACCACGGGCCCGGTCCCCAGCTTCGCCGAGACCTTTATTGACGAGGGCCATGTGAACATGCTGGAGGCCATCAAGACCTACAAGGAGGTGGGCTTCGATGGCCCCATCATCGACGACCACGTGCCCCACATAATAGACGACACACCCTACGGGCACCGTGGCAGGGCCCACGCCATGGGCTACATCAAGGCCCTCATCGACGCCGTCAACGCCCGGTGGGTATAGGCAGCGGGTGGTCCGGCTGCGTGTATGAGTTTGGCATGGCCTGGAAATGAGCGGCACACCCCCGAAGGCCTTCGGGGGTGTGCTTTATGGAAGAGCCTAGAAAGGATGTAGGTGGACCATGAAAGCGGCGCAACTAGTGTCGCCCAAGAAGTTCAAGTTCCTGGACGTGGATGTCCCTAAGCTCCAGGACGGGCAGTGCCTGATCAAGATGGAGAAGCTGTCCATCTGCGGCAGCGATATCTACCTGGAGTACAACGAGACGGCCGAGGAGAAGTACCCTATGCCCGTGGGCGTTCCTTGCCACGAGTGCGCCGGGACGGTGGTGGAGAGCCGTACCGACGCCATCAAGGAGGGCCAGCGGGTCATAGTCCTGCCCCAACGGGCCTCGGGCCTTCAGCAGTATGTGGCCGCGACACCCGGCCAGATCATCCCCCTACCCGACTGGGGGCCCCTGGACGAGTGGGTGATGTGCCAGCCCTCAGGGACGGTCCTGTACTCCGTCAGCCGCATGGGGAACATCCTGGGCAAGAGCGCCCTGGTCCTGGGCCAGGGGGCCATTGGGCTCTCCTTCACCATGATCCTGGAGCGCCAGGGCCTAAGCCAGCTTATTGTGGCCGACCCCCACGACTACCGACTAGAGAAGGCCAAGGAGTTCGGCGCCACGGACACCATCAACCCTTCCAAGGTCAACATAGATGAGGCGGTAGCTGAGCTGACCAAGGGCCAGGGACCGGATTACGTGGTGGACGCCTCGGGCGACCCGGAAGGGCTGAACGAGGCCCTGAGGCTGGTGAAGCACCGCGGCACGGTGGTGGGCTTCAGCCTGGTGACCCCGGAGAAGGTGCAAATTGAGCACCTGAAGTGGATGCTCAAGGAAGCCAACATCATCCCCACCACCAGCGCTCGCAGCGGCGACCCCCTGTGGGGCATCAAGTCCATGGTGGCGCTGAAGGCCCGCGGCTGGGCCGACCCCGGCAGGCTGGTCTCTCACCACATGAGCTGGCGCGACGTCCAGAAGGCCTTTGACATGTACGAGGGCCACACGGACAATATCATCAAGGTGGTGATGACGGTGGACTAGGGCCCGGCTAACGCCAACGGTAGCCGCAGCCCAGACAGCGGTACTCCCGGGCGTTCCTGTAGGACGCCCAGCCGGCGGCCAGGGTTATCCCTAGGTGCACGATGAATGGGGCCAGCCAGAGCCACAGGTTGCGGGTCAGGAGGGCGGCGGCCAGCCAGCCCAGGTAGGTGGCCCACATCCCTACCAGCCACAGAAGCTCCCGCTTGCGGTCCAGGCCCCAAGGGACAGAGACCTCAAGGCGCTTGCACTGGGGGCACTCCACCCACATCTTACGGGGAGTCGGCTGCAACGTAAGACCTCACCAGCGGCTCCAGCGTTCGTATCATCTGCGCCAGCCTGATTGACACCTCGAAGAGAAGGTCGTCGGTCAGTCGGTCCATGGGAAGGGTCTGGTGGACCCGCGTCCAGGAGGGCGTCCACTGCTCCGCCTCTACCTGCGGCCCCAGCTCGGCCCGAAGGTGTTCAAGGTGGCGGCGGATCAGCTCCAGGTAGCGACGGTTGGTATCGTCGTCAGCCTCGAAGTGCAGGCCTACCTCCACCTGGCCTGCCCGCCGCTGCACCCAGACCTCGTAGTGGATAGCCCGCTGGCCGTAGTGGAACTTCACCAAGTTCATGGTGGGCCCCGACACCTGGAAGTCTTGTAGCTCTGGCGGCAACTGCTGGCGCAGTAGCTCTGGCAGGCTATGGAGGAAATGGCGGGTCTTCATGGCTCCCAGGGCCACGGCTACAACCCCCACCTTATAAGGAATCTGGAGACCGGCCCAGGGACACGACGGCGCCACAGCTTGGGCGGCCCAGGCGGCTGGACGGTACGCACGCTGGCCCCCGGCGGCGGCTGGAGGACAAAGGTGTCACCGGGCAGAGGCTGGTCGAAGGTCACATCGGTGACCTCTATATAGGCGTACTCTTGGCCCTCCAGGCCGGCCGCCTGCCGCAGCAGGATGCCGTACTGGGCATCCACCCGCAGCTCGTAGGAGTCCGCGCCGGGCCACAGCAGGGGGTGGGCCCCCTCCCTGGGCAGCGCCCTCACCAAGACTGCCGGGCGGCCGGCCTGGAGCACCTGTCCCCCAGGCTCCATCCACACCGTGGGAATCACCTGCACCGGGTCCAGGGCGTGCTGGAGGGCCATGTCCATACCGCTGGCCACCCCTTGAGGTTGGGGTAGGTCGGCGTTGGTCTCCACCACTCCCCGGCAGGGGTCGTACAGCCACCACCGGTCACCGTCCAGGACCTTGACCGGGGTTCCCTCCCCGTGGGCCAGGTCGCCCTCAATCCTCCAGCGGGAGGGCTTGTGGGCCCACAGGCGGGTTACCTCTTGGGTAAAACTGGGGCGAGGCGTCGCCTGCCGAGCTCGCGCTTGATGGGCGGCATACAACAGGCTAACACTGCCCGGGGCCTGACGTGCCGCCCAGCGCCCGTAGGCCCGCCCCAGGCCCTCCCAATCGTACCACTTACGGAAGGTTACACGTATGGTGGAGAAACGGCGGTGGGCCATGTACAAAAGCTCCAGCAAGTCAGAAAGATCACTCAAGGCCAAGCACCTCCCACGGTTGAGCTTAAAGTCAGGGCGTCCAGCGCCGCCCGTACTTCTCCACCAGCTTTGGATTCAGGCTTGCCCCTAGCCCTGGGCCAGGGGGAAAGAAGAGATGGCCTTCCCGGACCTGCTCTGGCGGCTCCACCAGCTCGGCCCGCCAAGGGGCCTCATTGACCGCGTGCTCCAGGGCGAAGTTACCTGGGATGGCGGCGGTGACGTGGGCGCTGGCTAGCTGAGAGACGGGCCCCGAGGGGCTGTGAAGGGAGACCTTGCCGCCCAGGGCCAAGGCGGTCCTTCCCGCCCGGACAGCTTCGGCCACACCCCCGCAGTACTTGACATCGGGCATGATGGTGGCCACCGCCTTGCGCTCCAGAAGAGAGCGGAAGAAAGGCTCACCGTAGCCCGACTCACCCCCCGCCAGGGGCACGGGCGACTGGGAGGCCACCAGGGCCAGGGCCTCGGCCTCCAGCGTCGGCTCTAGTGGCTCCTCGAACCAGCCTACGCCGTACTTGGCCAGCTCCTGGGCCACCAGCGAGGCGGTATCCAACTGAAAGCGGCTGTGGCAGTCCACCAGCACGGTGACATGGGGGCCCACGGCAGAGCGAACGGCGGCCACCCGCTCCAGGCCAGGGCGGGCCACCTCCAATATCTGGCTGGGGGTGGAGGGCGGGCGCACCTCATCGAAGGGAGCGCACTTGACGATGGTATAGCCCTCTTGCACGGCCTTCTCGGCGGCGCGGGCGAAGGCGGCAGGGCTGCGATCGGTACCGAAAAGGGAGCGGTTGATGTTGGCGTAGAGCTGGACCTTTGGCTGGGGCGCGCCCCCCAGGGCCTGGGTAAGGCTCTTCCTGTCGTGCTGGGCCTGGAGCTCCACCACGGCGGTCCGCAGGGCGCTGACGGCGGTGGCCAGGGCGCGGCTGTGCTCAAGCTGGGCCGGCGTAGCTCCCACCAGGCTAGGAACCAGGGCCTCGTCGGACAGGGGGGCTCCCTCGAGGGAGGCCAGCATCTCGCCCAGCCGGCGGACCACGTCGCCCAGTATGGTGCCGCAGGTGATCTCCACAGCGGCCGTGGCGCCACTGGCATCGGCGATCTCGGCGAAGGCCCACTCCGTCCGCGGGGCCGCCTTCACGGACACAAACTGGATGCACCTCAGTTGTACGGGTACCGAGGGTGGCATAGCCCCGCCTCCGGGTCAAGAGTAGGCCCAGCACCGTGATTTTACCTGGGATTGCCACGCCGGGCCAGTGCCTCAGGGCGCCGGGCCGGGCACGCCCGTGACAAGAGGACAGACACCGGCTATGGGCCCTGGCAAGCTCGGCCTTACGGTGCCTGTTTCACCATAATCCGGGCGTCCAGGGCGGCGCAACCCCTCCCCCGGTCAAAGACCAGCAGAGGGTTCACCTCCATCTCGGATATCTCGGGGAAGTCTTCGATGAGGGCAGAGAAGCGCAGCAGCACCTCCTTTAGGGCCGCGACGTCCCTGGGAGGGCTGCCCCGCCAGCCGGTGAGCAGGGGCAGGCTCTTGAGCTGGCCCAGCATCCTGTCGGGGTCCAGGTCCGTGAGGGGGTGGAGGGAGAAGGCCACGTCCTTGATCAGCTCCACCTGGACGCCGCCCAGGCCCACCATGACCAGGGGCCCGAACAGGGGGTCCTGGGACATGCCCACAATGACCTCCTGTCCGCCGTGCACCATGGGCTGGAGGACCACCCCCTGCATCTCGTGGGAACGGCCCAGGGCCTCCAGGCGGGACGCCATGTCGCGGTAGGCCTGGCGGACCTGATCGGCCGAGGACAGGTCCAGGGCCACACCGCCCACGTCGGTCTTGTGGACGATGGTGGTTGACCGCACCTTCATGGCCACGGGGAAGCCCAGTCCCTGGGCGGCCTGGGCCGCCTCCTCCGGCGAGCCGGCAGCCACCGTCTGGGCCACCGGGATCCCGTACATCTGAAAGAGGCGCATGGCCACCTCCAGGGGCAGCCAGTTACCGCGCTCGCTCACCTCCACCGAGGAGTGCAGAAAGGCCCGGGCGGCGTCCCGGTCGATGTCCGGGAAGCGCACTATCTGGCCCTCGGGCCGCTCCCGGTACTCCGCGTACTCCCAGGCCCCGGCCACGGCCTTGACCGCGTCCTCGGGGAAGACAAAGGAGGGGATGTAGCGGTCGCTGTCCAGGCGGAGGCCCTCGGGCGCGCCCCGGGCCATCATGAAGCAGGCGATGACGGGCTTCTCGTCGCGGTAGTTGGCCACGGCCTGACGCACAGCCGCCGCCACCTCCTCGGGGTGGGTCACCAGGGGCGGGATGTATATGACGATGACCGAGTCCACGTTGGGGTCTTCCAGCACAGCCCCCAGGGTCTGCTGGTAGTGCTGGGGTGTGGCCGAAGCTAGCATGTCCACGGGGTTGCCGACGCTGGCTTCTTGGGGAAGGAACTGGCGCAGCCTTTTACGGGTCTCCTCTGCCAGGGGGGTCACGTTCAGACCCCAGGCCTCGGCGGCGTCGGCGGCCAGAATGCCAGGACCGCCGGCGTTGGTGACTATGGCCACCCTATTCCCCTTGGGCGGGGGCTGGTGGGCCAGCACCTGGGCCACGCCGAAGAGCTCCTCAATGGAGTCCACCTGGAGCACGCCCGCCTGGCGGAGCAGGGCGTCCACGGCCACGGTGGTACCCGCCAGGGCCCCGGTGTGGGAGGCCGTGGCCCTGGCTCCCACAGCGGAACGACCACCCTTGACCACGATGATGGGTTTGGTCCTGGTGAGCCTGCGGGCTATGCGGCTGAACTTCCGTGGGTTACCGAAGGACTCCAGGTACAGCAGGATGACGCTGGTGCTGGGGTCGTCCTCCCAGAACTCCAGCAGGTCGTTGGAGGAGACGTCCACCTTGTTGCCCATGCTCACAAAATAGGCCATGCCCAGGTTGATGGCCCGGGCGTAGTCCAGCAGGGCGATGCCCAGGGCGCCGCTCTGGGAGGCCATGCTCACCTTGCCAGGAGGGGGGACCACCGGCGCGAAGGTGGCGTTCATGGAGACGTCGGCGTGGGTATTGAGGACTCCCAGGCAGTTGGGCCCTATGAGGCGCATGCCGTAGGAGAGGACCTTTTCCCGCAGGGCCTTCTCTCGCTCCATGCCCTCGCCGCCCGTCTCCCCAAAGCCCGCGGAGATGATGACCAGGCCCCAGACCCCCTTCATGGCGCACTGGTCCACCACCTCCAGCACCATGGGGGCAGGGACGGCGATGACCGCCAGGTCCACATCCCCGGGAACGTCCAGAATGGTGGGGTAGGCCAGCACGCCGGCCACCGAGGGCACGTTGGGGTTAACGGGGAAGACGGGGCCAGTGAAGCCGCCCTGGAGCAGATTGCGGAACAGGGCGCCCCCTATCTTCCTGGGGTCCCTGGACGCGCCGATGACCGCTATGCTTCTGGGGCAGAGAAGGTGGCGGATGCCCGCCGCCCTGGCCACGTGCTCGCGGTAGGCTTGCTGGCGGGCGAACTCGTCCTGCTGGGTAAGGTCAATATCGCAGTAGTAGATACCCTGTTCCAGGCGCTTGGTGGTCTTGAAGCCGCTGCGCTCGAAGACGTCCAGCATAGTGGTGTTCTCCACCAGGACCTGGGCGACGAAACGTTGGATGTTGAAACGGATGGCGGCGGTGGCCAGTTGCTCCAGGAGGGCCGTGCCCACGCCCTGCATCTGGAGCTGGTCCTCCACGGCAAAGGCGACCTCGGCGCTCCTGCCGTCGGGGAGGGTGTCCCACCGGCCCACCGCCACAATACGCTCCTTCTCGCCCTCGCCGCGGGTGGCCACGTAGGCGCAGCCCTGGGGCGGGGTAACATCGGTGTAGTGGGCCAGCTCCTGCTCGCTAATGCTGGTCTTGGGGAACTGGAAACGCAGGTAGCGCGACCGGGGGCTTAGCCGGTAGAAGAACTCCTCCAGGCGCTTCTTGTCATCGGGACGGATGGGCCGGAGGCGGAGGCTGCGGCCATCCCGCAGGACCACCTTGCCCGTAGGGAGAGTCACCCTGGCGCCTCGTTGGGTGTTCATGGACCACCCCCAGTGCTGAAGAATCTGTAAAGCTAGGAAGGTCTTTCCCTTGAGAAGGGAGTTAGGACGGGTAATCCTCCCCTCGGGAAGGCCCTTCCGACTCCCCCTTGGCAGGGGGAGAGCCTGACGCGTTACACGCGCTCTCAATATTCACCTAAGTCCAGTATAACCCATAGCTACACGCCGTGGCCGGCTGATGAGGCCATTGTGCAGAGACTGGGCTGGAGCACCCCCTTGACATCTGCGCCGGGAGGCCATAGTATAGTAGTAATTCATATAACTACTATCCTCTTAGACAGTCCCTTGCCAAGAACCCGGCCCACGGGCTGAGAAAGGTGGCACCCATGCTGGTCCTCAAGGGTTGCGCCCGCTGCCACGGCGACCTGGTGGTCACCCAAGAGCCTTTTGGAGAGTAGAGGCGGTGCCTCCAATGTGGCGCCTTACAGTATTCCATGGAGACGCTGCCTGGGTGGCTGAGTGAGAATGCCAAGGAAGCCGTAGTAAGGGTGAAGCCCGCTGCGTGACCCGATAGGGGCGTTCAAAGGCCCGTCGCTCCGAGACATAACCCAGAGAGGAGGTAGTCCGTTGGTGGTTCTGGACTTTCTGCACTGGTGGCAACGTACCAGCCTTTACGGCATTCTGCTGGCCGCCGTCCTGGGCCTGTTCCTAGTAGCGGCGTGTAGCAGCCCCACCCCTACACCAACGCCCACACCTTCCCCCACACCCTCCATCACCGTCCTGGACCAACAGGTGGCCAACAACAGCGTGGTCATCGCCCAGGCGGTCATAGACAGGCCCGGTTGGATAGAGCTCCACGCCGAGGCCGCCCAAGGCGGCCTGGACCCGGCCACGGACCTGGGCCACGTGCCCATCGACGCCGGGCGCCACACCAACGTAATGGTGCCCCTGAGCCAGCCTGTTTCCCAAGGCCAGACGCTCTACGCCATGCTTCACTATGACCAGCCAGCCGATGGCACCTTCACCTTTGCACCGGGGAACTCCGATGACCCACCCGTGGTGGCATCCGAACAGGTGGTGGTGCAGCCCTTCCAGGTGACGGCCTCCCAGGCCGGCACTCCTCGAGAGGTGCGGGTTGTCTTGAGAGGCCTCCGCTTCCAGCCCAATGCCCTACAGGTCAAGGCTGGTGAGACCATACGGCTGGTCATCGAGAACCAGGACGCCTCGGTCTTCCACACGTTCACCGTGGAGGGCCTGGAGAGCGTCATCGACTTCCCCGTTGGCGGCGGACAGACCGTCCAGCACGAGGTGACCATCCCGGAGAACGCTTCGGGCAACCTGGTGCTGTTCTGCAAGCCCCACCGCGGCGCGGGGATGGTGGGTACTTTCGCGGTCCAGTGAACCGGGCAAGGGCCAGGCTTCCCCACGGGCTTCACCCTTGCGGTAAAATTGGGGCAGTTGCACAGCAGGGAGGAATCCGCTATGGGTGAACATAAAGAAGGCGCCCACCACGGCACCACGGTGCACATTGACGAGGGGTTCCGAAGGTGGTACGAGGCCTGCCCGTGCTGCCTGGAGGCGGCCTACCCGGAGGTGAAGCAGGTCCTTGACCAGGAGGAGGGCCAGCCCCAGGGGAAACAACCCTCCTAAGCCCCTGGGGCCTGCCCTCACCATCTCGAAAGGAGGTAGAGAGGTATGTGCGCAAGCTGCGGTTGTCAGTCCAAGGCCCAGCCCAGAGACCCGAAGCGCCCCTCCAAGCCCAAGGGCTAGGTGCCACACTCCAGCGTGGGCCGGAGCAGGGAGTATCCTGCTCCGGCCCACGCGCCATCTCCCATGTAATGGTGCGTGACTTCTATGGCCATCCGTGTGAAGCGCGTCTATGACCCCGCCGGACCTGAGGACGGCCTCCGCTGCCTGGTAGACCGGCTGTGGCCCCGCGGCCTGAAGCGGGAGGAGGCGCAGATCGACCTCTGGGTGAGGGAGGTGGCCCCCAGCGATGAGTTGCGCCGCTGGTTCGGCCACGATCCGGCCCGCTGGTCAGAATTCCAGCAGCGTTACGCCGCCGAGCTGGATGGCCACCCGGAGGCCTGGCGCGACCTCCTGGAGGCCGCCCGCAGGAACACCGTCACCCTCCTGTACGGCGCCAGGGACGTGGAGCACAACAACGCCGTGGCCCTCAAGGCCTACCTGGAGGCACGCCTCCGCCAGTGACGGCGAAGGGGCCTGCATACCGCTTCCTCTCCTGCCGCCAGAACTCCATCACTAGGATGCCGTTGGGATATCCTTTCCAGGGGCCAACCGAAGAGCCTGGAGGGGATGGCCCAGCCCCACCAGGTCCTGGACCCTTCTGCCAAGGGCCCGGAAAGAGCCGGTCCCCATTTTATCCCGTGCAGGCCCCGCGCCCAGAGAGGGCCTCCCGGCGTGTCCCTCCAGGCACGGGGCGGGCAAAGACCCGGGGCGGCCGCCGGAGCCGCACCTCTGGGCCGGGGAAATGAAAAAGTTCAGATAGATATGAGACAGTAGGCGTGGAAAAGTAGAAGCAGAAGGGGCCACACTTCTGGGTGAGAATAGACCAGAAAGGAGGTGGCC